>CALXXJ010000014.1 GCA_944392665.1 uncultured Clostridia bacterium
AATCAATTGGCTATTGGATATGATTTACAATTTATGAAATATTTTGTGACTATGAATTGGGATTTGAGTATATATGCAAATGGCGCTTTACCATATATGGAAGGAATGAGTATGACAATGTCAATCATTATCTGTGTTGTATATTTCCTAATTATGATGATACCAACATTTATAGTGTTTAAGAAAAGAAATATTAAGAATATATAAAAAAGATTGAACCCCAGACTCTTGCGAGAATGGGGTTCTTTTGTAACTACCAACATATTACGAATTAAATAAAAATCAAAAAAGCATATCCATTTTTTATCTATTTATCCTGTTTAAGTTCCTTTTCATATTGTAAAATCCTAAAAAATAGTATATAGTTATGATAAGAAAAAATTAAAGGAGAGAATTTATGAATTATCCAGAAAACTTAAAAAAAGGAGATACCATAGGAATTTGTGCACCATCAGGAGGAATCACAAAAGAGGATGGAATCAAAAAATTAGAATTGGCAGAAAAACAATTACAAGAAATGGGATATAAAATTATAGAAACAGAAAGTGTAAGAAAAGAAGAAAGAGGAAGAAGTGCGTCAGGAAAACAGAGAGCAAAAGAATTTATGGAATTATTAGAAAATGATGAGGTAAAATTAATCATATTTGCACAAGGTGGAGACTTCCTAGTAGAAATGATACCATATTTAGATTTTGAAAAAATAAAAACCTTAAAACCTAAATGGATGCAAGGATATTCTGACATTACTGGTATCAACTATTTGTGGAATATGATGTTAGAAAGACCATCTATTTATTGTGAAAATGTAAAAGATTATGCTATGAGACCATTGTTCAGAAATTTAACAGATGCTTTAAAAATTGCAAGTGGAGAGGAAATAGAACAAACATCTTTTGAAAAACATGAGGAAATTGTTGATTTTAGAATAGAACAGCCAGAAGAAACTCTTGAAAATCAAGAAAGTATAGAAGAGGTTGAAGATAAAATAGAAGAATTAGAAAAAGAATATAATTTAACACAAGAAACCAAATGGATCAATTTAAAAGGTGAAGAAAAAATAGAATTTAGAGGAAGAGCCATTGGTGGTTGTTTAGATTGCGTAAAAGTTTTTATTGGGACAAAATATGATAAGGTAAAGAACTACATTGAAACATATAAAGAAGACGGAATTGTATGGTTTTTAGAAGTTTTTGAAATGAGTTCACCAACTGTACTTTTAACATTATGGCAAATGAAGGAAGCTGGATATTTTAAAAACTGTAATGGAATCATATTTGGTAGACCATTGTTTATTAGAAATGATTATGATACAGATTTCAATCAAACAGTAAAAGATGTTTTAGGAGATTTAAATATACCAATAATTTGTGATGCAGATGTGGGACATGTTTCACCACAATTTGCCATGGTAAATGGAGCAATATTAGAAGTTACTTCTCAAGAAGGAAAAGGAAAAGTAAAAACAATTTTGAAATAGTCACTGAAAAATAACAAAATAATATATTAATAATGGATAAAACGATTAAATATAATAAAACTGAAAGGAAAGTGAATCATATGAAAATATTATTAGTCAATGGAGGACCACATAAAGAAGGATGCACATATACAGCCTTAAAAGAAGTAGAGAAACAATTAAACAAGCAAGATATAGAAACAGAAATCATTTGGTTAGGGGTAAAACCAGTAGCAGGTTGTATTGGTTGTGGTAGTTGTAAAAATACAGGAAAGTGTTTTGTAGATGATAAGGTAAATGAATTTATTGAAAAAGCAAAAGAAGCAGATGGATTTGTATTTGGAACACCAGTACATTTTGCTTCAGCAACAGGAGCCATTACTTCATTTATGGATAGAGTTTTCTATGCAGGAAAACCAGTATTTCAAAATAAATTGGGAGCTTGTGTGGTAAGTTGTAGAAGAGGTGGAGCTACTTCAACATTTGATCAATTAAATAAATATTTTACGATTAATAATATGCCAATTGTATCATCTCAATATTGGAATATGGTACATGGAAATACACCAGAAGAGGTTATCCAAGATGAGGAAGGAATGCAAACTATGAGAACATTAGGAAATAATATGGCATGGCTATTAAAATGTATTGAACAAGGTAAAAAGGCAGGAATAGAAGTACCAGAAAAAGAACAGCCAATCAAAACAAATTATATAAGATAAAGGAAATATAAAATGGAGATAGCTTGGAGACGGGAAAAAATCATGAATAAACATAAAAATGGAGACAGATTAAATTTCTTAAAATAAATATGAAAAATGGAATATAAAAATAGAACAAAAATGACAAGAGGAAGAAAAAATGAACAAAAATGAAGCAATTGCAATCTTTGATTCAGGGATTGGAGGAATCACTGTATTAAAAGAAATTTTAAAGGTATTACCAAATGAAAAATATATCTATTATAGTGATTCTAAAAATAATCCTTATGGAGATAAAAGTGATAGAAAAATCAATGAATTGTGTGAAAATATAGTAAACGCATTTATAAAACAGAATTGTAAAGCAATTGTCATCGCTTGTAATACAGCAAGTGCCAAATCAGCTCAATATCTGAGGGAAAAGTATACAGATATACCCTTTATAGCAATTGAACCAGCATATAAAATGGTGTATGATTATGCATATAATGAGCCAACATTAGTAATGGCAACAAAAGGAACGATTGAAAGTGAAAAATTCAACCTTTTATATCATACATATGATAATCATAAAACTATTTTACTTCCATGTGTAGGACTAGCAAATATCGTAGAAGAGGGAAATAGAGAAAAAATAAAGAAATATTTGAAGGAACATTTGGAATCATATAGAGGAAAAGTAAAAAACGTAGTTCTAGGTTGCACACATTATCCATTGATACAAGATGAAATACAAGAAGTGTTAGGAGAAGTTACATTTTTTAATGGAGCACCATATTTGGCAAAACACTTAAAAGAGGTTTTAGAAGAAAAAGATTTGAGTAACAATAAGGGGAAAAAAGGTACAATACAATTTATAGATTCATCTAATGATGAACAAAAGAAAAAAAGATTTTTTGAGATCTTAGAGAAATAAAAAAGCATTTCAGATAGGACAGTTTAAAAAAGAAAATAAAATATGAAGGGTGTAGAAGTATGAAAATATTAAGAAATGAATTAAAAAATGAACTACATATTAGAACACAAAAAGATTTTCCACAAGAGGGTATAGAATTTATTGATATTATGCCATTAATTATCCAAAAAGAAACATTTAAGGAAATTGTTGATAGATTTGTAGAAGAAATAAAAGATAAAAAAGTGGAATATATTGTGGGAGCAGAAGCAAGAGGATTTATTATAGGAGCAGCAGTAGCAAGTAAATTAGACATTGGGTTTATACCAGTTAGAAAAGCAGGAAAATTACCACCAACAACAGTAGAAAAACAATTTGCGTATGAAAAAGAATATGGAAAAGACAAAATGGAATTACCTAAATTAGTTGGTGAAGAATATACAGGAAAAAGAATATATATGATTGATGACATATATGCGACAGGAAATACCATGCAAGCAATGAAACAAGCAATAGAAGAGGTTGGCGGAATTGTTGTAGGGCAAGGTGTGATTATGAATATAAAAGAATTAAATGATGCACAAGATGTATATTCTTTATTAGATATTAATGAAACATAATGAAAAAATATAAAAGAAGAACATTTTTAGAAAAAGAACATAATATAAAAGAAATAGTAATTAAAAATGTAAATATTTTGTTACAGATCAGTTTAAAATATGTATATAAGACTGACCGATAACCGCACTTAACATAAAATTTGATGAATTTTATAAAAACTATTGACAAAAGATAAAGAGCTATGATAAAATTTTAATTAATAAATTTAAGGGAGAGAATTTTATGAGAAAAATATATAAACTAAACGGTAACAAACATCATCATAAAATATAGCTTGTGTCTGAAATTGATTGGCACAAGCTTTGGATGCTTGTGCCTTTAGTTTTCTAGAAAGAGACCTTAAAGGTACAAAACGTACTTTTAAGGTCTTTTTGTATATCTTTAAAAACTAGGCGCCAAATTTTAAAGATATAAAAATAAAGGCAGAGAAAATCTCTTAAAAGAAAAAATAAAAAGTAAAGAAAATTTAAGGAGGAAAGAAATATGAAAAATAAAATATTGATAGGAGTGATTTCAGCAATTGTCATAATTGCATTAATAGGAGTAATCGTATTTAGTATACAAGGACAAAAAAATAATGAAAATGTATTAGTTTTAGGAATGGATGATAGTTTTCCACCAATGGGATTTCGAAATGAAAATAATGAATTAGTAGGATTTGATATTGATTTAGCAACAGAAGTTTGTAACAAATTAGGAATGACATTAGAAATACAAACTATTTCATGGGCAGCTAAAGAACAAGAATTAGATTCAGGAAACATTGACTGTATATGGAATGGATTTGGTTATACAGAAGAAAGAAATGAAGCAATGACATTAAGTGATGTATATGTAAAAGATAAATCTATCTTTTTTGTAAAAAATGATTCAGAATATAGTTCTCAAGAGGATTTAAAAGGAAAGAAAATTGGTGTGCAAAGTGGATCAGTACAAGAAAGAAGATTAAGTGAAGATGAATTTGGAAATGAAATAGGAGAAATGATTGCGTATACAGATTATTTAACAGCATTGATGGACTTAGAAGCTGGAAATATAGATGCAGTATATATGGGAGCAATTTCAGGAAATTATATTGTAAAAACGCAAAACAAAGACTTTAAAACATTTGAATCTGTAGGAATCGGAGATGAAGGAAAAGGAATGGTAATCGCCTTCAAGAAAGGAAATACAGAACTAAAAGATAAAGTAGAAAAGGCTATAGCAGAACTAAAAGAAGAAGGAAAAGTAAAAGAAATAGCAGAAAAATGGTTTGGAGAAGATTTAACTGTATAAAATGTCCAATTGGGGACGTTTCTGTTTGGGACATTTTTTGAAAGGGGACAATTAGGGACGTTTCCTTTGGGATAGTTTCTGAAAGATTATGATTACAGAATAGGAGAGAAGAAAAAATGGATATGTCAAATATACTCAATCTAACAAAAATTTTATTAGAAGGATTAGGAACAACATTATCAATTTTCATATTAACATTAGTTATTGGAATTCCAGCAGGAATTATAGTAGCCATAGCGAAAAATTCCAAATGCAAAATCATTGCATGGATAACAAAAATTTATATATTAATTATCAGAGGAACACCGATGATGTTACAAATTATCTTTGTATATTTTGCACCATATTATCTATTTCATATTTCTTATGATAGATTTGTGGCAGTCATCATTGCTTTTGTTATTAATTATGCAGCATATTTTGCAGAAATCTTTAGAAGCGGAATGTTAAGTGTTCCAAAAGGACAAAAAGAAGCAGCATTTACATTAGGAATGACAAAAACACAAACTTTTTTTAGAATATCATTACCACAAATTATAAAAAGAATATTGCCAGCATTATCAAATGAAGTAATCTCTTTAATCAAAACTACTTCATTAGCACAAATTATAGGTGTAACAGAAATTTTTGCATTAGCACAAAAACAAGCTAGTTTCCAATTTTCAATTGTTCCACTTTGTGTAGCAGGTGTTATCTACTTAGTTTTATGTGCTGTTATCACATTTGCATTCCACAAAGCAGAGAAAAAGTTAGATTACTATACCATAACTTAGAGCAATTGGAAAGATGAAAATGAATATGTAATTGCAAACACGAATAAAAAAGAAAAGTAGAAAGGAAGAAGGTCAAAATGAAAGAGATTGTAAAAGTAGAGAATTTAGTAAAAAAATATAAGGACAATATGGCTGTTAAAAATGTATCTTTTACAGTGAATGAAGGAGAAGTTTTAGCAATTATTGGTTCATCTGGTTCTGGAAAATCAACTGTTCTAAGATGTATGAATCAATTAGAAAAAATTGATGGTGGAAATATAAAAATAGATGAAGATGAAATGATAAAAGAATATAAAAATGGAAAGCCGATTTATAATGATAAAGAAACATTAAAAAAGATGAATTTAAAATGTGGTATGGTATTTCAAAACTTTAATTTATTTCCACACAAATCTATCATAGAAAATGTAACAGAAGCAATGATTACAGTTTTGAAAATGGATAAAAAAGAAGCAGAAGAAAAAGCAATAAAATTATTAGATAAAATGGGAATACAAGATAAAAAAGATGCATATCCATGTAATTTATCAGGAGGACAACAACAAAGGGTATCTATTGCAAGAGCATTAGCAATTGAGCCAGAAATCCTATTTATGGATGAACCAACAAGTGCTTTAGATCCAGAGTTAATCGGTGAAGTGTTAAAAGTTATTAAAAAATTAGCAGAGGAAAAAAAGACAATGGTCATTGTCACACACGAAATTCAATTTGCTAGCCAAGTAGCAGACAGAATTATCTTTATGGATAAAGGTTCTATTATAGAAATGGGGACACCAAAAGAAGTAATTGAAAACCCAAAAGAAGAAAGAACCAAACAATTTTTACAAAGATATTTGGAAAGAGAATAAAAGAAAGGAAAAGAAGGATGGAATTATTAAAATTAGAAGATTATAAAAATTTAGACTCAAAAAAAGTAATTGAATATTTTGCTGAAATTAGTAAAATTCCAAGAAAGTCAGGAGAAGAAAAGAAAATCCGAGAATATTTAGAAACATTTGCAAAAGAAAGAAATTTAAATTATGTAAAAGATGAATATGACAATATTATTATTTATAAGCCAGCAACAAAAGGAAGAGAAAATGAAGAAACATTAGCATTTCAAGCACATACAGATATGATATGTGAAAAAGATGCAGGAGTACAACATGACTTCTCTAAAGACCCAATTGTGTTATATAAAGAAGGAGATAACATAACAGCAAATGGAACAACTTTAGGAGCAGATAATGGAATTGGAGTAGCATATATGTTAGCCATTTTAGATAGTAATATATCTATTCCAAATTTAGAATGTATTTTTACAGTACAAGAGGAAACAACCATGATAGGTGCCATAAAAATTGATGAAAAAAATATAAAGGCAAGAAAAATCATTTCTTTAGATAATGGGAAAGAAGGAAAAATATTAATTAGTTCAGCTAATTGTAATGAGTGGATAGGAAGATTAGAAGCTGATAAAGAAATAATCAATGCAAAAACAGTTTATAGATTACAATATACAAACTTCTTAGGAGGACATTCTGGAGGAAATATAGGAGATGAAAAAAGAGGAAATCCAATAAAATTAGCAATGGAAACATTAAACGGCATTTCAAATATCCAAATTATAAAATTAGTAGGTGGAAGCAGAGTAAATGTTATTCCAAGAGAATTTGAAGTGGAATTTTGCATATCAGAAGACAATCAAGAAAGAGAAATCAATAAGATTTTGGAAAGTATACAAAAACAAAAAGCAATCTTTAAAAATGAAACGATAGTATTAGAAACACTACCAGAAGCTAACAACATACAAGCATATTCTATCAAAACAAGTAGAAGTATTGTTGATTTTATAAATCAATATAAAAATGGAACATTAGAAAGAGAAGAAAAAGGAAATGTGATACTTTCAGCAAATTTAGCAGTTTTAACAGAATATGAAAAAGGAATACAAATTGAATTTTCAGAAAGAAGTAATCAAAAAGATTTGGAAGAAAAGTATTTAGAAACATTAACAGAATTGATTAAAAAATATAATATAAACATTATTTGGCACCAAGAATTAAAGGGAGTAGAGAAAAAAGAAAATAATGCACTTTTAGAAAAATGTCAAAATGTATATAAAAAATTGTTTAATACAACAATGGAAGAAGTGATATCACAAGGTGTGGTAGAAGGCGGATTTTTTGTTGATAAAATGCCAGATTGTGAATATGTATGTATAGGACCTAATAGTTATGATGTGCACTCTCCAAGAGAAAGAGTTTCTATTAGTTCTATAGAGAGAATTTGGAATTATTTAAAAGAAGTTATGAAACAAGGAGCATAATTTTTTTAATATGAAAATTTTTATATAAGTTCAAGATAAAAGGGGATTTTCATATATAATTAAAAAGATACCAAAAGAAGTAAGGAAAATTATTCCTTAAGTTTTATGGTATCTTTTTTTATAAGAAAATTAATTTTTATCTTAACCTATAGAAAGCTTTGCCATATGAAAAGGTTAGGTTTCTTATAAATATTTTTTTAATCTTTCAACATTATTTTCTTGAAATTGAATAAAGTTTGTTAAAATATTTTTAATCGTATCTGTTGTTTCTGGATTATTATTTAATAATTTGACCCCTTCAATAATTCCCATATTGGTTCCTTTAATTAACATTTCAGCAATTTTAGAGTCAGAATTATCTGTTAAAGTACTCATTTGAATATCAAACCATCCCATCATTTTTTGAGCTGGATTTAATTCTTTAGGAAATTCTTCATATTTTCCAAGTTCTGCATTTACATCATTTAAAATGGCATTATATTGATTATATTCATATTGTAAATCATCTTTTAATTGGTCATCTGTTACTTTTTCAGCAATAGAAGAGATAGAGTCCATTCCCATTTTTATACCTTTATTAATTTCGTTTAAAATATATTCTGGTCTATTCATTTTTGATACCTCCCCATTTTTAAAAATTTTTATAATTATCCATAAAAAATTTTATTTGTTATCATCTTTCTAAATTTATTATGAACAAATATACAAAAAATATGAATATAAAATGATATTGAATAAAAAATAAAAAAAAGGAAAAAATGTGTATATAAAATCAAAGATAGGAGTGAAAAGAATGGAAGAAATGGTAAATAAGCTAAATGAATTTTTAGCAGACTTAAATGTATTTTATAGAAAATTACAAAATTATCATTGGAATGTAAAGGGAAAAAACTTCTTTGTATTACATGAAAAATTAGAAGAATATTATGATAAGGTTAATGAAGAAATTGATGAAATCGCAGAGCATATATTGACATTAGACAAACAACCATTAGGAACTATGAAAGATTATTTAGAAAAAACATGTATAGAAGAAGCACAAAATGCAAAAATAGAGGGAGAAATTGTTTTAGATAAAGTGTTAAAAGATTTTGAAACTTTATTACAAAAATCAATGACAATAAAGAAACTAGCAGATGAACACCATATATATGCAACTTCTAGCTTAATAGATGATTATATCTTGGAATATAGTAAAATCATATGGATGTTAAAACAACATAAATAAAAAAGAAAAAATGTTCGTAAAAAGTATTGACAATTTTTAAAATTGTAGATACAATAAAGGCGAACATTTTTTTATGTAAGGAAATCTATATTTTTTACATGAAAAAATAGATTTTAATAAAATGAAAGTAGAGGAATGAATTATGATATCATCTTTACATATTAGAAATATAGGGATTATAGAGGATTTAAGTATAGATTTTAATAAAGGATTAAATGTTTTAACAGGAGAAACAGGAGCAGGAAAAACTCTAATTATAGATTCACTTCAGATTATATCTGGAGGAAGATTTTCAAAAGAGATGATAAGAAAAGGAGAAAGCAACTCCTTTGTGGAGCTTTGTTTATATTGTCCAGAAAACGAAAAAGCCATAGAAGGAAATATTATTGTTTCAAGAGAAATCAATGTAAATGGTAAAAATATGTGTAAGATTAACGGAAGAATGGTAACAGTAAACGAATTAAAAGATTTTATGAAACAGTTTATTGAAATCCATGGACAAAATGATAATCAAAATCTATTAGATAGCAAATTGCACTTGAAATATTTAGATGGATTTATTGGAACAGAAATTTTAGGAAAATATAAGGAAACATATAGAACATTATACAATCGTTATTTAGAAATCAAAGAGGAATTAAAGCAAAATTATGGTGATGATAAAGAAAGACAAAGAAAATTAGATTTATTAAAATATCAAACAGAAGAAATTGAACAAGCCAAACTAAAAGAAAATGAGGAAGAAGGTTTAGAAGAAAAAAGGAAACTGTTTTTAAATTCAGAAAAAATTGTAGAAAATTTAACTGAAGCAGATAGTGTATTATCTGAAAATACCATAGATAGTCTAAGTATGGCAATCCGAGCTTTAGAAAAGATAGAAGGTATTGATAAAAAATATGAAAAAGTAAGTAATAGCTTAAAAAGTTCCTATTATGAACTACAAGAAATAGCAAGAGATATTAGTGGATATAAAGAAGATGTGTATTTTGATGAAGAAGAAAGAAATCATATAGAAGAAAGATTAGATACCATTTATTCATTGAAAAGAAAATATGGAAATAGTATACAAGAAATATTAGAGTATAACAAACAAATACAAGAAGAAATTGAGCATATAGAAAATTTAGAAGAATATAACAATAAATTAAAGATAGAATTAAAAAAGATAGAAAAAGAAATGAATATATTAGGTAAAAAGATGAGCACTGTGAGAACAGAATATGCAGAAAAATTAAGTAAATCTATTAATAAAGAGTTAGTTGATTTAGAAATGAAGAATGCGAAAATCAATGTAAAAGTAGACTATAAAGAAGAAGAATTTTTCAAAACAGGAAAAGATATCGTTAAATTTTATATTATTACAAACTTAGGAGAAGATGAAAAAGAATTATCTAAAATAGCATCAGGTGGAGAAATGTCAAGAACAATGTTAGCAATCAAAAAGGTGTTAGCAGATACTGATAAAATACCTGTATTGGTATTTGATGAAATTGATACAGGAATTAGTGGAAAAGCAGCGAATTCTGTAGCAAGTAAATTAAAAGCAATTGCTAAAAAACATCAAGTTATGTGTATTTCACATTTACCAAATATTGCGGCAGTTGCAGATTATAATTATTTTATTAGTAAAAATGTAAAAGAAGAAAGAACGAAAACACAAATAAAATTGTTAAAGGAAAATGAAGTCATAGAAGAAATTGCTAGAATTTCTTCTGGAGAAATTAATGAAGTGACTTTACAATATGCATATGAATTAAGAAATAAGAAAGCAAGTTAATAAATAGTAAAATGTGTTTATATAAAAAATATAAGCACATTTTTTGTATAGATTTCATGAATTTGTAAAAAATGTATATATATGTAATTAGTAAGGAGGAATTTTATGAAAAAAAGTGCATTAATTAAAAGTGTAGAGGCAATAGAAATATTAGATTCAAGAGGAAATCCTACATTGCAAGTAGAAGTTATAACAGAAGAGGGGATATGTGGTGTAGCAGCAGTTCCGTCAGGTGCTTCTACAGGAAGTTTTGAAGCAGTGGAATTACGTGATGGAGAAAAGAATCGTTATCAAGGGAAAGGAGTTACAAAAGCCATTGAAAATGTCAATAAAAAGATTAGTAAAAAAATAATGGGCATGAATGTATTTGAACAAAGAAAAATAGACGAAGAAATGATACGATTAGATGACACATTAAATAAATCTAATTTAGGAGCAAATGCGATTTTAGTTGTTTCGCTAGCAGTGGCAAAAGCAGCAAGTAACACATTAGGTATGGAATTATATAGATATATAGGAGGAATTCAAGCTAAAGAATTACCTGTTCCTATGATGAATATATTAAATGGTGGAAAACACTCAGAAAATAATATTAGTATACAAGAATTTATGATTATGCCAATAGGGAATATTACTTTTGCAGAAAGATTGAGAAGAGGAGCTGAAATTTATCATACTTTAAAAAAAGTATTGAAAGAAAAAGGATTTGACGTTGGAGTAGGAGATGAAGGGGGATTTGCTCCTAATTTAGAAAATGAAGAAATGGCTCTAGATGTCATTATAGAAGCAATCAAAACAGCAGGATATGAACCAGGAAAAGAAATTGTTTTAGCATTAGATGTAGCAAGTACAGAAATGAAAGAAGAAGCGAAGAAAATTGGAAAAGATGGATATTATTTTTGGAAAACAGATATATTAAAAAGTAATGAAGAAATGATAGATTATTTAGTAAACTTATGTGACAAATATCCAATCGTATCAATAGAAGATGGATTAGCAGAGGAAGATTGGGATAATTGGCAAATATTAACTGAAAAATTAGGAAATAAAATACAACTGGTTGGTGACGATTTATTTGTAACAAATATGTCAAGACTAAAGAGAGGAATTGATAAAAAAGTAGCAAACGCCATTTTAATAAAACCAAATCAAATTGGAACTTTAACAGAAACGTTAGATACGATTCAAATGGCAAAAGAAAATGGATATAGAACCATTATTTCACATCGATCTGGAGAAACAGAAGATACCACAATTGCAGATATCGTTGTTGGTATAAATGGTATGCAAATAAAAACAGGAGCACCTTGTAGAACAGATAGGGTAGCAAAATATAATCGATTATTAAAAATTGAAAATGAATTATTATAAGACAATTTGGGACAATTGGGGACGTTTCTATTTGGACATTTTTAGATTGATATTTTTTTATTATATAATTTCACATATAAAAAAGTAGTTACAATACTTACTATTTTGTAACTACTTAATTTTTATTTAAAATGTCCAAATAGAAACGTCCCCAATTGTCCCAAATTGTCTAATGTTTCATGATTTTATCTAAAATATTAAATCTTGCAAATGAATAAATTAATGATCCAACTACGATTACAAATAAAGCAATCATAATAGGTGTACCAGCTGCTGGTAATTTAACAGGTGGTTCAGTAAGTTTTAATTTTGGTGTTACATCAGAAGTATCTTCAACTGTTTCACCATTAAAATCTGTATAAGAAATATCAACTTTTTCATTTGTATCTAAGATAGGTCCAACAATATCACTATCAAAATTTTCTTTTAAACTTAAAGTATATTGAACAGTAGCAGTTTCACCTGGTTGTAATTCAGAAATTGTCCATGTAATAGAATTGCTTTCAGTATCTACGTCAGCTGAAATAGTTCCGATATTTGGCTCAGAAACATAAGCAAATTCAAAGTTATCGATAATTTCTTGTGGGAAATAGTCTGTAATAACAATATCTGTCAAGACTTGTTCAATTGGTAATAAGTCATTATATATGTCATTTGTAATGGTTTGTTCAATTTCATTATCTTGTATATAATAGAATTTACCAACTGTTGGATTTTCTTCTGTACCAAAAACTTCTTCAATAATATCTCCATATGTTTTATCATCATCTCTTGTTCCAGGAGTAGAATCAGGATCAGAAATACCTGTAAGCATTGTTATAACATTATATCCAGCAGTTCCTAGAGATTGAAGTTCAGCTTTTGTTTTATTAATGACATCATCTGAAAAATATATACCATCATAATCTAAAGCAACATTTGGGATACCATCTGTTAAAACAATAATGTATTTGTTATTATCTTCTTCTGTGAAATATTGAGTTGCTAAACTTAATCCAGATTGTAAATCTGTTCTAGGTCCAGTATATTGAATGTTTGAAATGGCAGATACTAATGCTTGAGGGTCTGTTGATAAATCAGAAACTAAGTTAGCGTCTTCAATAGTTCCTTCTTTAGAAACATCAGCATTTGTTGAGAAACTAACAACACCAACTTTTAAATTGTCATTTCCCTCTAAGATGGTATTGACTAAAGTATTAGCAGATTCAATTACTAAATCTTCTCTAGTCGTTGTTCCTTCAACAATATCTTCCATACTTTGTGAGTTATCAATTACTAGCATAACTTCACCTGTTGGTTGCAAAGAAGTTTCTTCATTCGTTACTTGTAATTGAAGGGTAACTTCTTTATTATTTAAATTTTTTTCAACTAATCTTTTTTCAAAACTTGAATTTTCTCCAATTTCTATTGTGCAAACAGGCTCTTCAACA
Organism: uncultured Clostridia bacterium; assembly: GCA_944392665.1. Taxonomy (GTDB): domain Bacteria; phylum Bacillota; class Clostridia; order TANB77; family CAG-508; genus CAG-269. Next base: position 13,836 of record CALXXJ010000014.1, read on the forward strand.
ACTGTCATTGTAACAGTAGCATAAGATGCTAAAGAGATGTTTGAAATTAAAATTAGAATTAAAAATAATGTAATTAAAACACTTTTTTTCATACGTAATCCTCCCATAAATTTATTTCAATATATATTGTAACACAAGAAATAAAAAATACAACAAATTTGTAGAAAAAATCAAAAAAATGTGATAAAATAGGACATGCAAATAAAAATAAAAAGGTGATAACATGTTAGAGAATATAAACTCTCCAGAAGATTTGAAGAAATTAAGTATTTTAGAAGAACAAAAATTAGCAGAAGAAATCAGAAAATACATACTAGAAATTGTATCAAAAAATGGTGGACATTTGGCTTCAAATTTAGGGGTAGTAGAATTAACATTAGCGTTACATAATGTATTTGATTTTAAAAAGGATAAGATTGTATGGGATGTAGGGCATCAAACCTACGTGCATAAAATTTTAACAGGAAGAAGAGAAGCGTTAAAAACATTAAGAACATTAAATGGATTGGCAGGTTTTCCGAAAACCAATGAATCACCATATGATTTTTTCAATACAGGACATAGCAGTACCTCTATATCAGCAGCTTTAGGAATGGCAAGAGCAAGAGATTTGAAAGGAGAAAACTATTCAGTATTAGCTGTTATTGGTGATGGAGCCATGACTGGTGGTATGGCGTTAGAGGCATTAAATGATGTAGGATATAGTAAAACAAAAATGACGATTATCTTAAATGATAATGAAATGAGTATTTCACCAAATATTGGTGGATTAAATATGTTACTAAGTAAATTAAGAACCAAGAAGATGTATACTAGATCAAATATCATCATGAAAAAAAGAATCAATCAAATACCAGTGATTGGAAAACCAATTGTGAAGATGGTACAAGTAATAAAGAGAAGTATCAAACAATTAATTATACCAAAAATGTTTTTTGAAGATATTGGTTTTACCTATTTAGGACCAGTAGATGGACATAATTTAGAAGAATTACAAAGTATTTTGACATTGAGTAAACAGATTGATAATCCTGTACTAATTCATGTATTGACTAAAAAAGGAAAAGGATATGAAATAGCAGAAAAAAATCCAGATAAATTTCATGCAACTGGACCTTTTTGTATTGAAACAGGAAAAAGTAAGAAAGAGAAGGCAAAAGATTATTCCAAAGTATTTGGGGATAAATTAGTAGAATTGGCAAAGAGAAATGAAAAGATTGTGGCCATTACAGCTTCTATGAAAGATGGTACAGGCCTTACGAGATTTAATCAAGAATTTCCTAATCGATTTTTTGATATTGGAATTGCAGAGCAACATGCATTAGGATTAGCAGCAGGTATGGCAATGGATGGAATGATACCAGTTGTTCCTATTTATTCGTCATTTTATCAAAGAGCATATGACCAGGTAATTCATGATATAGCACTTCAAAATTTACCAGTGATTATGTGTGTGGATAGAGCAGGGATTGTGGGAGCAGATGGAGAAACTCATCAAGGAACATTAGATATGGCATTTTTTAGATTAGTTCCAAATTTAACAATCTTAGCACCAAAAGATTTTCAAGAATTAGAAGATATGTTAGCATTTGCAGTAGAATTGAAAAAGCCAGTGGTAATTCGATATCCAAGAGGCGGAGAAGATAAAGAGCCATTTGAAAAGCATGAAAACATAGAAGAAGGAAAAGCAGAAATACTAAAAGCAGGAAAAGATATATCTATATTGACAATTGGAAAAACAGTAGCGAGAGGAATAAAAATTGCCAAAACACTTCAAAATAGGAATATAGATGCAGAGGTTATCAATGTTAGATTTTTAAAACCTTTAGATGTGGAAACATTAAAGAAATCCATAGAGAAAACGAAAAAGGTAATTACAATAGAAGATGGAACAATTATCAATGGATTAGGTACAGCTATAAAAGAATTGGTAATAGATAATCATATGGAAGATGTAGAAGTCAAAGCCTATGCTTATCCAGATAAATTTATTCAACATGGAAGTGTTGATGAGTTAGAAAACATATATCATTTAGATGAAAATTCTATTGTAGAAGATATACAAAAACACATAGAATTAGAGTTAGGTGAAAAAAATGAATATGAAAAAGAGACGGAAGAAAAATTAAATGATAGTGAAGCAAATCATAAAGACCCAAAAGCAAAAGAGGTAAAGAAAAATAATAAACATAAAAACAAGAAAAGAAAGATTAAAACAATGTAAGTTAAAGGACCAACAATCAATTATAAGGGGAGGGACATTCCTTAACCTAAGAAAAAATCTTAGATGTAAAGGAGTGTCCCTTGACATTAGAAAAAGGAGAGATGAAACATAAATGAATAAACAAGAACTGTTAAATGATTACAAAAAGCAAGAAGATAAATTATGTTTGGCACAAGTATTAGACAAAATAGAAATATCATCAAAAAGAGAAAAAATTGAATATACAGATTTTTTAGATATGTATCAAGTATCTTTAGTAGAAAACTTTTTAAGAAAAATACAATTTCAAAATTTTAGACTATATGGTGGATATGAGGATGCGGAAAGAAAGGTATTGATAACTTTTCCCGAGAAATTTGATGATAACATGTTAGAAAAAAATTATGATAAGATTTTAAAAGTCGTACGAATTCAATTACCTGAAGAAGAAAAAGGAAAATATTCACATAGAAACTATTTAGGCGGAATTGTGAAATTAGGATTAAAAAGAGAAAAAGTAGGAGATATTCTTGTGGGAGAAGAAGGCGCAGATATCATAACTGTCAGTGATTTTGCAGATGTTTTAAAAACACAACTACCATCACTTACTAGATTTGAAAATGCAAAAATAGAAATAGAAAAGATACAAAATGTAAGAAAATTAGAAATAAAAGTAGAAGAAGTAAGTATTATTGTACCTTCACTACGATTAGATAATATTGTATCAGACTTAGCAAGAACTTCTAGAAGCAAAGCATCAGAAATTATTGCTCAAGAAAGAGTATTTGTAAATGGACAAAATGAAACTAAAAATTCGAAACAAGTAAAATGTGGGGATATTATAACAATTAGAGGAAAAGGCAGATTTATTATTAAAGAATTTACAGGCACAACAAGAAGTGGAAGAACAGTAGTATTAGTAGAAAAATATGTTTAATATGAAAAAATAGTCAATGGTTTCATTGACTATTTTTTCATCAAAATTGCATCATATTTGTTATCATAATATTGTTTTCTTCTGCCACATTCTTTAAAACCTAATTTTTGATATAAAGAAATCGCAGAAAAATTTTCTTCATTGACTTCAAGATTAATCGTTTTAATATCTTTTTCTTCGCAGATATTTAGAATGTGATTTAGTAATAAAGTAGCAATTCCTTGTCTTCTATAATCCTTTTTTACAGCAATATTCATAATATCTGCTTCATCTAATACAATTTTTATTCCAGCAAATCCAACGATTTTATTCTCATATTTTGCACAGAAAAATTGAGAAGTTTCACTGGTCAGTTCATCTTTTAAGATATCGATATTCCAAAAATCATCAAAATTAGAGATATCTAAATTGTCTAAATCAGATATTTTCATATCTTCAATAATAATATTTTTTTCTTCTAATTGTCTTTGGGCTTGTGGCTTTTTTAAATAAAGAGGAAGAAGATTTTTATCTTCACCGAATTGTGTGTATTTATGGATTCCAGCAATTCCTAAAGCATAGACATCAACAATATCCAAGTTATCATTGTCAGATAAAACAAAATTAGATGAAGCTGCTTCAATTTTGTCTTTATATATTTCACAAGCATCTCCTACAAAGGTAATGGTTGAATTTGTATATTTATAATTTAAGAAAGTTAAACAATTTTCAATACTATCTGCCTTTGGAGTTTCTAATAAAGTATAATGATTATTTTCGAATTGATATACTGCATAATAGCAATTATCATTTTTACAATCAATCATACTGCAAATGATACCATCTGTTTTTATAGAATAAGCTAATCCTTCAAGAGAAGAAATACCAACAGAAGGAATATCTAAACTATCTGAAAAGGCTTTAACTGTTGCAACTCCAATACGAATACCAGTAAAAGAACCAGGACCAATATCACAAACGAATAAATCCATTTGAGATAAAGTTAAATTGGTTTCTTCTAATATTTGCTTAATAAGTGGCATTAAACTTTCTGAATGTGTTAATCCATTATTTAATTCTATTTTTTTTACTAAATTTTCGTCTTCTAATATAGCAACACTACATATTTTGCTAGAAGTTTCAATACTTAATACTTTCAATTTAATCCTCCAATTTATTTAATAATTCATCATATTTGTCACCATATGATGTAATATTTAAAATTCTAGTATTCTCATCATTATCATTTCTTTCAAATTGAATATGAATATAGTCTTTAGGAAGAGCATCTTGGATAATCTCACCCCATTCAATAATACAAATTCCGTTTTCAAAATATTCTTCTCCGCCAATAGCATAAAATTCAGAAGAATCCTCTAAACGATAGACATCAAAATGAAAAATATTTGTATCATCTTTGATATATTCATTAACAATGGTAAAAGTAGGACTAGAAATTTCATCTTCTAATCCATAATATGTCAAAATACCTTCTGTTAATTTTGTTTTTCCTGAACCTAATTCACCTGTTAAAACAACAGTATCTCCTTTTTGTAAGAGACTAGCTAATGTTTTTCCGAAATTTAATGTTTCTTTTTCATTATGGGATATAAATTTTACATGTTTCATAACATACCTCTAAACTCATATTTTCAAGTGATATTATACTATATGTTAAAAAAAAATACAAACATAAATTGATATAATTATATAGATTTCCTAGGAATTAGACATTGAATAGTAGCCAAAAAGTATGTTATAGTAAATATACAACGCGTTTTTATTACAATTCTATGACATTCAAAAAAAATGTTGAAAAAAGTAGATCCTTCATATATAATAAAAGTGTATGAGAATTTAACGAAGGAGGAAGCATATGGATACATTTGCTGATTACATTTTAGACGAACGAGATTTAGCCTCTAAAATGGAAATTACATACTATTTGGCAAAAAAGGCTAGAATATTCTTTGACAAATCTGTTGTGTTTAAAACAGAAATTGCAAGAATGTTTGTAGACTATATGAAAGTAGATGTTGATAAAAACTTAATTGTAACTGCTTGTCTATTATGTAATTGTAAAAAAGTAGATAATGCACAAGATATAGAAAAAATTCATTCATATGCTAAAGAAGGAGCAGATTATTTATTAACCTTAGGATTTGACACAAGATTTTGTAAAATATGTGAAGAAGTGAATCGATATAGTAATAGTAATCCGAGAGAAAGAGAAAGTGATGTCATAGAGTTGGTGGATCAATTTGGAGGAATGTTATTAGATAGACCAGAAAGGATTGGATTTCAACCAGACGAAGCAATGGTATTATTAGAACATAGAAATTTAAAAGGACAATATAATCGATTTTTACATACATTTGGCGAGTTTGTCAAAATGATGGAACAAATAGAACTAAATGATTTAACTTCTATGAAATCTCTAAGACGATTGGTAAAAATACATAATGAATCAGAAAATATAAAAACTTTTATAAAAAAAGTATGCTATGAATATGAACCTAAAATAGATAAAGCATTAGAAATTTATAGAAAAGAAGTACAAGGAGAGATGTTTAAAAATGCCAACAGACCACTATTTAGTGAAGAAACAACAAGAAAAATATTGGCACATATAGCAGAAGAAAATAAACAAGGTGAAAAATTAAAAAATGAAAATTAAATAAAGTTGCCAAAGTTGCCAAAGGGGACGAGTTAATTTGGCAACTTTGGTTATTTATTTATAAGTAATTAAGCTTTTAATCACAAGTTGCCAAATTAACTCGTCCCCTTTGGCAACTTTGGCAATTTTTCTAGAAAAGAGGTATTAAAATGTACGAAATATTTGCAGATTTACATGTGCACATAGGAAGAAGTGAAAATGGAAAACCAATAAAAATAACAGCAGCAAGATCTTTGAATTTTGCAAACATTGCAAAAGAATGTGCAGAGAGAAAAGGAATCAATGTTGTAGGAATTATTGATTGTGCATCACCATATGTGATAGAAGATATAGAAAAATTCTTAAAAACAGGAGATGCTTATGAATTAAAAGATGGAGGAATTATCTATAAAGATAAAGTTTGTATTCTTTTAGGAAGTGAAGTAGAAACTTCAGAAGAAGGAAGAAATGGGAAAAAAGGTGCTGCACATAATGTCTGTTTCTTTCCACATCTAACAGATATCAAAGGTTTTTCAAATGAACTAAGTCATCATTTGAAAAATATTACATTAAGTACGCAAAGATCAGATTTATCAGGATATGATTTAATTGATATGGTAGAAAGATATAATGGCATTTTGATTCCAGCACATATTTTTACACCACATAAAAGCTATTATGGAAATTGTACTGATAGATTACAATATATATTTAAAGAAAAATATGATAAAATATTTGCAGTAGAATTGGGCTTAAGTTCAGATACTTATTTAGCAGATATGATTTCAGAACTAGAGAATAAAACCTTTGTTACGAATTCAGATGCCCATTCTTTACCAAAGATTGCAAGAGAGTATAACAAAATGCAAGTAGAAGATATTTCATTTAAAGAAATTGTAAAAGCATTAAAAAATGAAGATGGAAGAAAAGTCATCGCAAATTATGGATTAGACCCTAAACTTGGAAAATATCATAGAACCTATTGTGATGATTGTGAAAAGGCAATAGAAACAAAAGAACCAGTGGATATTTGCCCATATTGTGGTGGGAAAAATGTAACTTTTGGTGTTTTTGATAGAATTGAATTAATTCGTGATAAACAGGAATCAAAAAGTCCAGAAAATAGACCACCATATGTATATCAAATTCCTTTAGGATTTATTCCAGGAGTAGGTGGAAAAACGATTACAAAATTATTAGATACTTTTGATACAGAAATGAATATTCTTCATAAATTGTCAAAAGATGATATAGAAGCAGTTGTGGGAGAAAAAATTGCAGATACGATTGAAAGAGCAAGAAATGGAGAATGTAAAGTACAATCTGGTGGAGGCGGAAACTACGGAAAAGTTGTGTAGTTTGAAATAGTTAAAGATAGGATGACTTCATTAGTATAGTGAAAAGGAAAAAGTAAAAAAATAGTTCTATAAATCTTCTTATCGAATACACATTATGTATAAACGATAAGGAGATTTTTATGAGGGAAAAGAAACAACTTAGAATATTAAAAATAATAAAAGAACATGTGATAAACAATAAAAAAGAATATGTTATCATTTTTTTGATATTTGTTATTGGAATATTTAGTGGAGTCTTTTTTATCAATCATTTACAAGAAACGCCTAAGACAGAAATAACAAATTATTTAAACCAATTTATAGAAAAATTTAAAGGATTAGAAAGTATAAATAATATAGAATTACTAAAAAATTCGATAATGCAAAATATAGGATTAGCAATTGTTATTTGGTTTTTTGGAACAACGGTTATTGGAATTCCGATTGTATTTGCGATTATTTTATATCGAGGATTTTGTTTAGGCTATACCATTTCATTATGTATTACGATTATGGGATTAGGAAAAGGAATTAGTTTTGTATTGGTAACATTATTGTTACAAAATATTTTATTAATTCCTGCCATTTTGGCATTAGCAGTAAGTGGAATAAAATTATATAAATCTATTGTAAAAGATAAGACAAAGGAAAATGTAAAAATAGAGATATTAAGACATACTGTGTTTTCAATAATTATGTTAATTATATTAGCAATTGCATCTGTAATTGAAATATTTATGTCTACTAATATATTAAAGATGGTTATCAAATATTTTTAAAAAAATATCAAAAAATGTATTTACTTTTTTTTAATAGTTTGATATAACATATATAGTTTATGTAAATACAATTTAAAAAATATAGAGGTAGGGGAAAAAAATGGAAAGACAACTTAAATTCTTTTTTAACTTTTTAGCAAATGATAAGAAATTATCAGACAATACATTACAATCATACAAAAGAGATTTAAAACAATTTAGAAAATATTTAGAGGAAAATGGAATCCACTATAATAGAGTAAAAGAAGAAGATATGCAAAATTATATAAAAGGATTACAAGAACAAGGGAAAAAAGCATCAAGTATTTCTAGATGTATTGCGTCAATTCGTTCTTTCTATCAATTTATATTGAAAAATAAAAAAATAAAAGCAGACCCAACAGTAAATATTCAATCTCCAAAAATAGAAAAAAGAACACCAAATGTATTGTCAGCAAAAGAAGTAGAATTATTGTTAAAACAACCAGATACTGTTGACTTAAAAGGTGTAAGAGATAAAGCAATGTTAGAATTTGCTTATGCTACAGGAATGAGAGTAACAGAAATTATTTCTTTAAATATAGATGATGTTAATTTAGAAGAAGCTTATGTTATTTGCAAAAGTGGAAATAAACAAAGAATTATTCCATTAGGTTCAATGTCATTAAAAGCTTTAAAAGAATATATTGAAGAAGCAAGAGGAATCTTAATTAAAAATGAAGATGAAAAAGCATTATTTGTTAACGTAAATGGAGGAAGACTTACAAGACAAGGATTCTGGAAAATCATTAAATTTTATAAAGAACAAGCACATATTACTAAAGATATTACACCACATGTATTAAGACATTCATTTGCAACACATTTATTACAAAATGGAGCAGATTTAAGAGCCATTCAAACAATGCTTGGACATTCAGATATATCTTCTACACAAGTATATATGCAATTTCAAGATGAGGGATTAAGAGATATTTATAGAAAAGCACATCCAAGAGCATAATGAAAATGAACAGCTATTACCAATATAGCTGTTTTTTCTATTCAACAAAAAACATTGACGTTTTGATATTTTTCATAAGTATGGTACTTCACTTATGAAAAATACTGAAACTTAAAAAACAAACTTGTATATATAATAAAAGATATGGTAAAATATCATTTATAAGAAATAGGGTGAAAATAAAAATCAATTTTCCTATACAATGAAAAATAATAACAAAATGAAAAGGTGGAAGAAATGAAAAAAACAATAATACTAAGAATAATTGTAGGAGTTATGGCTATATGTCTTAGCATTTTGGTGTTAACAATAGCATATTTTTTTAATACAGATATTGAAACAAGGGAACCAAGAAAGATTATAGAAGAATGTGAAATACATACATATACATATATGGAAAGAAATGTATTTACAGTTACGAAAAAGAATGGAGAAGAAAGTAGTAACAATAAATATATAATATATTTTCATGGTGGGTCTTATGTGGCAGAAGCCACACAAAAGCATTGGACATTTTTAGAAAATATCGTAAGAGATACAGGATATACAGTGATTCTGCCAGATTATCCATTGACACCTAAATATCACTATCAAGATGTATTTAATATGGTAGAGCCATTATATAAAGAAATTATAGAAAAAGTAGGAAGTGAAAATGTAATTTTAATGGGAGATTCAGCAGGAGGAGGACTAGCACTTGGATTATATGAAAAAATGGCGGAAGAAACAGTAGAACTTCCTGTAAAAACAATTTTAATTTCTCCATGGTTAGATGTAAGATTAGAAAACGAAAAGATACAAGAAATAGAAAAAAAAGATACCATTCTAAATAAGGAAGCATTACGACTAGCAGGTATTGCTTATGCGGGAAATGATGGAATCAATAGTTATTTGGTAAATCCAGTAGAGGGAGATGTATCAAAATTACAAAATATAAAAATATATATTGGAACCGAGGATATATTAAATCCAGATTGTCATTTGTTAAAAGAGAGAGCAGATGCTGTAAATGGTGAGGTAGAAATTAAAGAATATGAAAATGCGAAACATATTTGGATAATAGATAATAATTCTGAGGAAGAAATCACAAAGCAAGCATATAATGATGTCATAGAAGATTTAAAAAATAGTTAAGGAGAAAATAATGAGTGATAAAAAAGAAAAATTATATTGGAGAAGATTAGATAATTCTGCCAAAATATTTCCAATATCTGCTGGAAAAAAATATAGTACAGTTTTTAGATTATCTGCTGTTCTAAAAGAGACAATACAACCAGATATATTGCAAATAGCAGTGGAAAAGGCACTAGAAGAATATGAATTTTTTAGAGTTCGATTAAGAAATGGAGTTTTTTGGAATTACCTAGAATATAACCCCAAAAAACCAATTATAGAACAAGAAAAAGAATATCCTTGTAAATATATAGAACCAAAAGAAAATAATAATTATCTATTTAAAGTTACCTATTTTGATAAAAAGATTAATATTGATATATTTCATTCCTTAACAGATGGAAATAGTGGTGTCATGTTTTTTAGAGAAATTGTGTATAACTATATAGAACTTTCACATAAAGAAGAATTTCAAGAAGAATTAAGAATCAAAAGAAAATTTGATTTGTCAGCAGAAGATAGCTATATAAAAAATTATAATAAAAAAGCGAAAGGAAACAATTCATCTAAAAAAGCATATAAGTTAGCTGGAAGAAAAATAAAATTAGGTGCGATTTCAGCAATACATGAAATTATTAATTTGCAGGAATTAAAACAAGAAGCTAAAGCCAATAATGCAACCATTACTCAATATCTAACAGCTGTTTTAATATATGCTATCTATCAAGCAAATTATTTAAAAAATAAAGGAAAAAAACCAATAAAAGTATGTATACCAGTAAATTTAAAAAAATATTTTCCTTCAAATACAATTTCCAATTTTTTCTCATATATAACGGTAGAAGCGCAAATGCAAAAGGATAATTTAGACACATTTGATAAGATATTAGAGTTTGTAAAGAAAGATTTTGAAAAAAAATTAATGCCAGAAGAAATCCAAAAAACCATGTCAGGAAATGTAAAATTAGGAACAAATTTATTTATTAAAATGATACCATTAGTATTAAAAAAGCCAATTGTGAGATTGAGTTATTTAGAAATTCGAAAATATACAACAACAACATTTTCGAATATTGGAAGAATTGGTATCATTGGTAAATATCAAGAATACATAGAAGAGTTTTTAATGTTAATTGCACCTGAACCAGTAGAAAAAATTAAATGTTCAGCATGTTCTTTTGAAAATCACATTGTATTTACCTTTACATCGATTTTAGATGATTGTAGTATAGAAAAGGAATTTTATAAGTTTTTAACAGAGAAAAATATTCATGTAAAAATAGAAAGCAATGAAATTTTAGACATCAAAAATGATGAATAGAATAGATAAATAAGAAAGGAATTACATATGTTATATCCTAAAAAAATAAGTAGTAAAAAAAGTAATTTATTGATAAAGATATTATTAGGTTTTTCATTGGGAATTGCCATTATATTAACGATTATCAATAAATTAACGACTCCTGAAATTCATTGGGCAGCACTTGCTAATAGTGGAATTATCTATATTTGGATAACTGTCAGATATTCAATTAATAAAAGAACCAATATTGCGGGGCATGTTATGATACAAGCAATTGCCATTTCACTTCTAACAACATATATAGATTACAATTTTGGTTTTAAAGGTTGGTCTTTAGAAATTTCGATTCCGATTATTATCATGATAGCAAATGTAACGATGTTGGTATTAACTATTGTTAGTCATAGAAAATATATGAGATATGCGATATACCAATTGATTATTTGCATTTATAGTTTGTTACCAATTTATTTTATACAAGAAGAATTAATAGATAATTATATTTTAAGTTATATAGCCATTGGCATTTCTATTGTGAATTTTATATTAACCATTTTTCTTTCAGCAAGAGACGTGAAGGAAGCAGTGATAAGGAAATTTCATATGTAAATATGTATATAAAAACAAAGGGCCGTCAAACAAGTTGACGGCTCTTTGAGGAGGTACAAGCTTCATATATTTCATTATTTATTACACCATAAATTAACATAATCTTCAAATTGTTTATCATTATCACTTGATAAATCTTAAAGTTCATGATATAGTATTAACATAATTATTTGTAATTAAATTCAAAAAGATTAAATCAAAAGTTTATTTCTAAAAAATTCCAAAATAAAAAAGTATAAGTGGTTATTTGTAAAAGATGAATTTATGTAAGAGAGTTTATGATAGTAATTATGTTTTTTCTTTATTTTTTTATAGATTTTTAATAGTTTTTTGTTACTAAAAATTTTAATCGAATAGTTTATAAATCAAATATTTTATAATTCTAAATATTTCATAATAGAAAATAATTTTTTTTAGTATTTGCAATATTTTATAATTTAAATTTTTAAATCTGATAAATTCTAAAAGGAAATTTAATTATAGGTAATTATAAATGAAGGATAAGGAGGAATTAAATGAACCAAAAAGAAACCAAAACAAAGGAAAAAGCAAAATTACTATCTCCCAAGTTAGATGTCGTGTTTCAAGCATTATTTGGAGAGGTAGGAAGTGAAAGAATTACAAAAAAGTTTTTAGAAGCAATATTAGACAAAAAATTAGAGGAAGTAGATTTAAGTAGGAATATTGTTCTGAGAAGAGAAAATCCAAAAGACAAAATGGGCATATTAGATGTTTTAGTCAAAATTAATCAAGAAGAATATTGTAATGTAGAAATGCAAATGGTAGAAAAAGATAATTTGATAGAAAGAATCTTATACTATTGGTCAAGAATTTATGGGAAAAATTTAAATGGTAGTGATGATTATATAGAATTGAAAAGGACAATAGGGGTACTAATCGTGAATTTTGAAATAAAAAAATTAAAAGAGTTAGGCTATCATAGCAAATGGAAGATAATAGAAGAAAAGGAGAGAAAGTTAATCTTGACAGAACATTTGGAGTTACATATAATAGAGATACCAAAGATATATAATATAGGCGAGAATGAAGAAAAGGAAGAATTAGTAAAATGGATAAACTTTATAGAAAATCCGGAAAGTGAGAAGGTGGGGGAATATATGAAAGAAAATGCGGAAATGAAAGAAGCAAAAGAAAAGTTAGAAGTCATGAGCGAAGATGAAAAAATGCAAATCTTAGCAGAATTAAGATTAAAAGCTATTAGAGATGAAAAAGCTGTAGAAAGATTTGGATATAATCAAGGAATAGAAAAAGGAATAGAAAAAGGAATAGAACAAGGGAAAAAAGAAACTGCTAAAAAAATGAAAGAAGAAGGATTAGATATAGAATTAATAAAAAAAATAACAGGATTAACAGAAGAAGAAATTAATTCATTATAATATTCAAGAAGTATAACTTAAGGTAGAGGTGAAATATGAAATCTAATGTTTTTAAATACATATTTATTATATTTGTAATTATTATTGTTGTTGTTGCAGTTTTTGTTATAAGAAATAATGAAAATGAACAAGAAATACAAGAAGAAACTACAAGTACAGAAAAAGAGATAGTCAGGCAAATTCGATTGGGAATAGCACAATGTGATACATTAAATCCATTATTAACAAACAATAAAAATGCGCAAGATATTACGAAACTAATTTTTGAACCTTTAGTAGATATATCATCAGATTATAAGGCAACACCAGCATTGGCTACAGAATGGGCAAAGCAAGATGCAACCACATATATCATTAAATTAAGAGAAAATGTGAAATGGTCGAATGGAGATAGATTTACATCAATAGATGTTCAATTTACATATGATAAATTAAAGGAAAATTCTTCTATATATTCAAGTAACCTGCAACATGTTACAATGCTAGAAATAGTAGATGATTATACGATAAAAATGTATTTAGATCAAGAAGTTCCATTTTTTGAATATTATTTAACTTTTCCAATATTATCTAAAACATTTTATGACACACAAGACTATTATAATACAGGAATTGTACCAGTTGGAACGGGGAAATATAAAGTAGAAAATGTGCAGGAAAACTATATAACATTAACAAAAAATTCAAATTGGTGGGATAGAAACACAGAATTATCACTAGAAGAAATTACAGTTAATGTATATGATTCAGTAGGAGAATTATACAATGCGTTTAAACTTGGAAATGTAGATATGGTTAATACCAATAATATGAATATACAAGACTATATTGGAACAATGGGATATAGTACAAAAGAAATAAAAGGCAGAGAACATGATTTTCTAGTGTTGAATACACAAAATACTTTATTAGCAAATCAAGAAGTAAGAAGAGCAATATCCTATTCAATAGATAAAAATAATATTGTATCAAATGTTTTTCAAAATAAATATTATACTTCAAGTTTTCCGCTAGATTTTGGATCATGGCTATATCAAGAACAAGATGCAAGTTCTGGATATAATCCTGAACAAGCAAATCAACTTTTGACAGAAAATGGGTGGACCTATAGAAACCGTAGTTGGCAAAAAAATATAAATGGAAGAACACAAAGAATTGAACTAAATCTCGTTGTAAAAGCATCAAATAGTACACAAATATCTGTAGCAGAAAATATAAAAACACAATTAGAAAGCCAAGGAATTCGAATGAATATTCAACAATATTCTGATGAACAATATAATTTGGCTATACAAAATAAATCATATGATATGATTCTATGTAGTATGAATTTATCACCAAATCCAGATATGTCCTTATTTTTTGGAGAAGGTAATTTAGCGAATTATACAAATGAAGAAGTTACCAATTTAATGAATGAAGTAAAAAATACAACGGATGAAGAAATTATAAAAAATGATTATACAAGACTTGCAGAAATTTATAAAACAGATATACCATATATTAGCTTATATACTAATAAACATACAATAGCATATAACACAGAATTGGTAGGAGAAATTAATTCTAATTGGTTTAATCCATTTTGTGGAATAGAAACATGGTATAGATAAAAAAATTAAAATAAGTCTTGACAAAACAAATTTTTGATATATAATAACAATATCAAACAAAAGTTCAAAGAAATGAGGAGGAAAATTATGAGTGAGAATGCAGAAAAAAAGAAGGCATTAGAAGCAGCAATGAGTCAAATAGAAAAACAATTTGGTAAAGGTTCTGTTATGAAATTAGGAGAATTTAAAGCAATGGAAATAGAGGCAATTCCAACAGGTGCTTTAAGCTTAGACATTGCACTAGGAATAGGTGGAGTACCTAGAGGAAGAATTATAGAAGTATTTGGACCAGAATCTTCAGGTAAAACAACATTGGCATTACATATCATTGCAGAAGCACAAAAAATAGGAGGAGAAGCAGCATTTATTGATGCAGAACATGCTTTAGATCCAGTTTATGCAAAAAAATTAGGTGTAGATATAGATAATTTAATTGTATCTCAACCAGATACAGGAGAACAAGCATTAGAAATAACAGAAAGTTTGGTTAGAAGTGGAGCATTAGATGTTATTGTAGTCGACTCAGTAGCAGCATTGGTTCCAAAAGCTGAAATAGATGGTGACATGGGAGATTCACACATGGGATTACAAGCAAGACTTATGTCACAAGCATTAAGAAAATTAGCAGGAGCAATTAATAAATCTAAAACAGTGTTAATCTTTATTAACCAATTAAGAGAAAAAATTGGTGTTATGTTTGGAAATCCAGAAACAACAACAGGTGGTAGAGCATTAAAATTCTATGCATCAGTTAGAATGGATATTAGAAAAATAGAAAATATCAAACAAGATGGAGAAGTAAAGGGAAATAGAGTAAGAGTAAAAGTAATTAAAAATAAAGTGGCACCACCATTTAGAGAAGCAGAATTTGACATTATCTATGGAGAAGGAATTTCAAAAGAAGGTAATATTCTAGATATGGCTGTTAACTTAGATATTGTAGAAAAAGCAGGTTCTTGGTTTAGCTATAATGGAGAAAGAATCGGACAAGGAAGAGAAAATGTTAAGAAATACTTAAAAGAGAATCCAAAGATGTTAGAAGAAATAGAGGGAAAAGTAAGAGAAGACTTTGAAAAAGTATTTGAAGAAAGTTTAGGAGAAGAAATACCTGAAATTGATATGGATGATGATGAAGAAGAATAAAATAATAAAATTTATAAAGGAGATACATAAGTATCTCTTTTTCAAATTGAACGAGTTCTTAAATATTGATTTTTCATAAATGACGAATGTGATTGGAGTGCTTGTAGCCTTTCTTAATATAAAAGAAATGAGGAAGCGGGAATAGCGAGAGGCTCGTTTCTTTTATAGTTAGAAAGGCTAGAGCATGTATTGAGCCGAGGAATTTATGAAAAATCAATATTTAAGAACTCGTTATTAGAAAATTATATCACTAGTTATATTAGAAGTTTTCAATTAAAAATTTGTATTGCTATTTTAAAATCTTTATAGTAAAATAAAAAGAAAGTATGCTATATAGGAGAATAAAGATGAAAGAAAGATATAGAACTTTATCAGCTGTTATGCTAATGTTAATTAGAGAAAACAATGGAAAAGAAGAAATTTTATTACAAAAAAGAAAAAATACAGGATATATGGATGGACATTGGGATTGTTCAGCATCTCGGACATGTTGAAAATATGGAAAGTATGAAAATGGCAATGAAAAGAGAGGCGAAAGAAGAATTGTGTATTGACATCGATATCAAAGATTTGCAATTTGTTTCATTAATTCATAAAATCAATGGAATCGATACGATTTATTATAATGGGTATTTTAAAGCAAAAAAATGGAAAGGGGAACCCCAAATAGGAGAACCTAACAAAAATGATGAGATAAAATGGTTTGACATTTATAATATTCCAGATAATTTAGTGGATGATAGAAAAGAAGCTATAAAGAACTATATAGAAAAAATACCATATGGTGAATTTGGCTGGGAGGAAAGAAATCTAAAATAAAGGAGAAGCTTATGATACAATTATTAGCAAGTGATTTAGATGGAACAATTGTATATAATAATAAAATAACAGAAGACGACATGGAAGCAGTTGAAAGATTGAAACACACAGATATTAAGTTTGTGGTTTGTACCGGAAAAACATATGCAATGACAAAAGATATATGTAATAAATTAGAGCCAGCATATGGGATTTTTGGGAATGGAACACAAATCATGAATATACAAACAGGAAAAGAAATTATTAGAAATACCATAACCAATATACAAATAATGGATTGTTTAAAAATTGCCAATAAATACAACTTACATATACATATTTATACAGATCATAAAATCATTGCGCAAGAAAAATTAAATTATATGGCTTATAGAAACTATATTTTATACAAAGATCAAGTAGAATTTGAAATAGTAGATTCTATAGAAAATTATATAAAAGAACAAAAACCAAATATATTGAAATTGATTCTATCAGGAGAAAAAGAGTTATTAAAAGTAAAAAATGAGATTGAATCAAAAGAAAAAGTAACTGCAATACGAATAAAGAAATGTGGTCAATATATAGATAAAGTTGTTGGCAAAGAATATGAATATTTAGATATTGTACCTAAGCATATAACAAAATATCAAGCTTTAATGCAATTAAGTATATATTTGGGGATACCAATGGAGCAAATTATGGCAATAGGAGATAATATCAATGATATAGAAATGATAAAACATGCAGGAATCGGAGTGGCAATAGGAGGCAGTTATAAAAGAGTACAAAATGTTGCTTCATATGTAACAAAAAACACAGTAAAAACAGGTGGATTTGCAGAAGCAGTAGATAAATTTATAGAAGAAAAAAGGAGTGAAAATGTATACAGTAGAAGAATTTGATAAAGAAAAAACAAAAGTACTAAAATATGTATTATATAAAAAAAGAAGTGAAAATGAAATCAGAAAAAAATTTGAAAAAGAAATAGAGGAAAATTTACTAGAGGATATTATTGCCTATTTAAAAGAGGCAAAATATATAGATGATAAGGAATATATTAGGAAAACAATTAATAATTTTATGGCTTTAAAAAATTTGTCTATACGAGAAATCGAATATAAATTATATAGTAAAGGAATTAGAAAAGAAGATATAGAAGACTATATTTGTGATAATAAAGAAGAATTAAACCAATATGAGATAAAATCAGCTAGTAATATTGCAAATAAAAAAGTAACTTCATTAGAAATAGAAGAAATTAAACAATATCTAATGAAAAAGGGATATAAAAAAGAAAATATTACAATAGCACTAGAAGATATATAAGAAGAGGAGAGAGACAATGTCGATATTAACATTAGAAACAAAAAAATATGCCATTAAGATAGAGAACTTTGAGGGACCTTTAGATTTGTTATGTCATTTGATTGAAATAAACAAAATGAATATTTATGATATTCATTTAAATGAAATTACAGACCAATATATACAATATTTAAATCAGATGGAAGAAATGAATTTGGAAATTGCTAGTGAATTTGTTGTTATGGCATCTACTTTACTGTATTTAAAATCAAAAAAATTACTTCCAAAGCAAGAAGAGGAAGAAGAAGAATTAACAGAAGAAGAATTGATTAGAAGAATTATTGAATACAAAAAATTTAAAGAAATTAGTAAAGTATTAAAACAAAATTATATGCAAAATGGAAATCGATATTATAAAAATCAAGAAAATATTGAACTTCCAAAACAAAAATTAGAAAAAGATTATGATAATACTGTTATACCGAATATATATAGTGAGTTAATAGAAAGAAATCGTGCAAAAATCAACCAAAATGCAAAAAATATCGAGAAAATAGCATTAGTAGAAAATTATACAGTTGCCAGTAAGGTAAAAGAAATGTTTAAAGTGTTGGTAAAACAAAAACGATTTGTGTTTAATAAATTATTTTCTTTGAATAAGCACAATAGACAAGAAGTGGTAACAGCATTTAGTGGTTTATTAGAAATGTCAAGAAGAAAAAAAGTAGAAACGACACAAAAAGAACTATTTGGAGATATTATTGTAGAAAAAACAAAAAGAGCATAAATATGTTTAAAAATACAAAAAAAGGAAAAACTAATATAAATTGCTTTATAAAAAGGAGGCAAATATATTGGTTTTTCTTTTTATTATGTGGATTATCCTTATAATAACATTGATAATCTTAACGGCAAGAATAGAAGTGAAGATTGTAAATCTGGTTATAAACTCACAAAATAAAGAACATATTCCTAATGGATATGAATTTATTATAAAATTAAAAATTTTTGGCACTATACCGATTATAAAGTTTAAACTAAATAAGAATAAGCTAAGAAAAATACAACAATCATTGAAAACAAATGAAAAAGTAAAACAATTAGAAAAAGATATTATACAAAACAAAGATAAATTTGATGCGCAAATCATAAAAGGATTAAAAGATTTTGGTAAAGGAATTTATATAGAAACATTAAATTTAGAAATAGAATTGGGAACAGAAGATGCATTTGTAACATCTATGTTAGTCGCTATTTTTTCTAGTATATTGTCCATTGGATTTTCAAGAATTCGTGTAAGAGAAAAGAATATTGTATATGAGATAAAACCAGTTTATAAGAATGACAATTCTATAAAAATTGAAATTTCTGGTATATTTCAAATAAAACTGATACATATTATAAATATCATATATGTATTAAATAAAAAAGGAGGAAGGAAAAATCATGAGCGAACATCCAATAGAAGGTCTTATGACTACAGCTATGAATAGTATCCAGGATATGATAGATGTGAACACAATCATAGGAGAACCAATTGAAACCTCTAATAATATTGCAATCATTCCTATATCAAAAGTATCATTTGGATTTGCTGCAGGGGGAAGCGAATTTAAGGGAGAAACTGTTGATGAGTATAGGAAAAAAGAAAAGGAAGAAGAAGTACAATATAGATTACCATTTGGAGGCGGTTCAGGAGCAGGGATTACGATTAATCCAATAGCATTTCTAGTTATTCAAGGAGAAAATGTAAAACTAATGCCAGTTAATTATAGTTCATCAATAGACAAGCTTTTAGATTATATTCCAGATTTATTAGATAAAACGAATAATATGATTAACAAATGCATACAGAAGCCAAAAGATAAGGAAAAAGCAAAAGGAGAAAATAAGGAGAAAGAACAGAAAAAATCAGAAAAAGTCAAGATGGACAAAAATAGAATAAAGGATGATTTAGATGAAAATAGACATATAAAAGAAAGAATAGAGAAAACAAAAAAACCAATAGAAGAGGAAATTACCTATGAGTATGAATATGATGAAACATTAGATGATGATGAATAAGGGATTTTGGGTGACGGACGAAAAGGGAAATTGGGGACGGACTCATTTTTCCCTTTTTTACTAAAATAATTTTAAAAATATATTAAACTTATAAAAAGGGAAAAATGAGTCCGTCCCCAATTTCCCTTTTCGTCCGTCACCAAATGTCCCGTTGTCGAAAACTTCTTATAAAACGACAAAACTTCTTAAAATTCACTCTTGGAAAATACTGGAAAAAAGAATATAATACAAGAAGAATTTTAAAGGAGGATATAATGGAATCTAAATTTTATGAAGAGGACAAGTTATTGATTTTTAGAATCACGGATGAAATTGATGATTTTAGTGTTCAAAAGATAAGGAGGAGAGCAGATTATGACATTGAAAGATATATGCCTAGAAAAGTTATATTTGATTTTAATAGTGTTACATTCATGGATAGCGCAGGGATAGGATTGGTTATTGGAAGGTATAAGTTTGCAAAAATGTTGGGGAGTACAGTAGAACTCGCAAATTTAACAAGTAATATCAAAAAAATATTTGAAATGAGTGGGATTTTAAGATTAATACCAATTACGAATTTAGAAGTATCATAAATATCAAATATATGATTAAGTATATGATAATGTATATGGCAAAATATGAAATTAAAGAAAATAGGGATTTATAGGCATACCTCAAAAAAACCTAAATATATATTAAAAGGAAAAGAAGATGAAAAGTGAAATTGAAAATGAAATGAAATTAGAATTTATCAGTAAATCTGCAAATGAAGCATTTGCGAGAATTACAGTAGCAGCATTTGCATCACAATTGGACCCAACAATTGAAGAGTTAGCAGATATTAAAACAGCCGTTTCTGAAGCAGTTACGAATTGTATTGTTCATGGATATGATAAAAAACAGGGAATTGTGAAAATATTTGCAAGATTAAAAGAAAATGAAATTTTAATAGAAATATCAGATAAAGGAAAAGGAATTGAAAACATTGATATAGCAAAAGAACCATTATATACCACAAAACCAAATCTGGAAAGATCGGGTATGGGATTTACCATTATGGAAAGCTTTATGGATGAAGTAGATGTAGAATCTGTTGTAGGTTTAGGAACAAAAGTAACGATGCGAAAGGTAATAAAAAATAAACTAGAAAATGAAGAATCTGATGATGAGTTTGAAATGATTACAAAAGAATAGAGGTAAACTATGTTTGAAAACAGTGTAGAAGCAATCAAAAAAGCACAATCTGGTGATAAATATGAAATGGAAAGAATGATTAGAGATAACAATGGACTCATATGGAGTATTGTAAAAAGATTTAATGGGAGAGGATATGATTTAGAAGATTTATACCAGATAGGATGTATGGGATTTATAAAATCCATCAAAAGATTTGATACAAATTATGATGTGAAATTATCTACATATGCAGTTCCATATATGATAGGAGAAATTAAACGATATATTCGTGATGATGGGCCGATAAAAGTTAGTAGAAGTATAAAGGAATTAGGAATGAAGATAAGAGAACTGCAAAAGGAAAGTATAAATAAAAAAGGAAAGGAATTGACAATTGAAGAATTAGAAAAAGAATTAAAAATTTCGAAAGAAGATATTGGATTAGCATTAGAAGCAAACAATACAGTAGAATCTATAGATGGGAAATTTTATACAGATAATAAAGATGGAAATAGCATAAACTTACTAGAAAAAATTTCATCAGATAAAAACGAAGAAGAATGTATCACAAATAAATTAGCAATCAAACAATTAATAGAAGGATTAGAAGATAGAGATAAGGAAATCATATTGTTAAGATTTTATAAAGATAAAACACAATCACAAGTAGCAAAAATCCTTGGAATTACACAAGTACAAGTGTCAAGATTAGAAAGAAAAATTTTGGAAAATATGAAAATGAAGCTAATTTCATAAAGAGGTGATAAGTTGAAAAAAGTTTTTATCTATTTTTTTGCTTTTTTGTTTATTTGTTTTATTTTACCAGCATTACTTACAAAATCAGAAACAAATGCATCATCAGAAACGAGCAATGAAGAAGATAATAAACAAGAAAGTGAAGAAGTTTTAGAACCATATACATATAATCAATATGGGACGATAAAATTATTACATACAGATACAAATGAAGTAGAAGAAGTTGTTTTAGATACATATCTTTGCAATGTGGTATCAGCAGAGATGCCAGTAGATTTTGAAAGAGAAGCCCTAAAAGCGCAAGCAATTGTTGCAAGAACCTATACAATTTATAAAATCAATAATAAAAAACATGATAATGCAGATATTTGTGATGATTCTACTTGTTGCCAGGCTTGGATTTCAAAAGAGGACAGATTAGCAAGATGGGATGGAGACAAAGAAGCAAAATGGAATAAAATAGAAGAATGTGTAAAAGAAACACAAGGAAAAATCATTACATATAATCATGCACCAATTAATGCATTCTTCCATTCTAACAGTGGAGGGAAAACAGAACTTCCAGTAGATGTATGGGGAGGACGGTAGCAATATGCCATATCTTCAAGTTGTTGAAACAGCAGGGGAAGAAGGGTATACACAATATAATTCAGAAGTAGAATTAACAAATGAGGAAATAGTAGAAAAATTAAAAGAAAAATATACAGATATTCAAATTGACTTCAATAATCAAGAGGATGTAAAAATATTAGAATATACAAGTAGTGGAAGAGTAAAGACAATAAAATTTGGAAATCATGAAATTTCAGGAACGGAAACAAGAAGTATATTGGGATTACGATCTACTAATTTTGAAATATCCAAAGAAGAAGGAAAAATAAAATTTACAGTTATCGGATATGGGCATGGTGTAGGAATGAGTCAAACAGGAGCAGATAGTATGGCAAAGAGTGGAAGTACGGCAGAAGAAATTATAAACCATTTCTATGTTGGTGTAGAGATTAAAGATGTAAAATCTCTTTAATCTAAAATTTTTTGAAAATCAATATTTAGAGGATTTAATATTAAGCAGACTAGTACTATATATTTTTTTTGAATTACTCGGTTGCATTGCAGAATAAATAAATTCTAAAATTAACAAGTAGGAGAATCTCAAAGCAAGTTTGAGATTCTCCTACTTGTTAATTTTAGAATTTATAATATTCTTCCATTTACATTCGTAACTTCATAAAAAAATATATAGTACTAGTCTGCTTTAGATTATTTCAAAAAATTATTAAAAAATGTATATTCTTTTAAAAAAAGGAAATACTTGTAATAATAAAGTATTTAAGGAGGATTGTATGAAAAAGGATATTCATTTAAAAAATATAGGGGAAAAAAATATAAATGACAAAATTATTTCTTATGTAGTGATGGGAACAATTGTTGTTGCGATTATTATCATTTCTCTTCTATTATATAGTCAAAAAATAAATAAAGATGTAAAAGATGAAACAATGACACTAGACCAAATGACAGATATAATTGGAGATACAAATGAATATGATGAGGAAACCGAAAGTGCGAGTACAGAAATAGGGAAAACAGTAGAAGAAAGTAAAGAAGAAATAAAACAAGAAAATGTTATACAGAATCAAACAGCACAAAATATGAGCAGTAACGAAACTGTAGAAAGTAGTAGTGTGAGTACAAATGTGACACAAAATACAACCAGTGAAAAAGCAAAACAAACAACAGAAGTGAAAGAATTATCATTTCAAAGACCAGTAGAAGGAGAAATTGTAAGAGAATTTGCTCAAGAAAATTTAGTATATTCAGAAACATTAGAAGAATGGGTTACACATACTGGAATTGATATCAAGGCAGATAAAACAACAGTTGTAAAAGCAGCAGAAGCAGGTGTTGTAAAATCTATAAAAAATGACCCTAGATATGGTTTAACAATTGTTATAGAACATGATGATACGTATCAAACAGTATATTCAAATTTATTAACCTCTGAATTTGTCGTAGAGGGAGAAACAGTAGAAAAAGGACAATCTATAGGAACGGTTGGAAATAGTGCTGTATTTGAAATTGCAGATGAACCACATTTACATTTTGAAATATTAAAAGACTCTATTGCAGTAGATCCTTCAATTTATATAAAATAATTTGACTAAGAAATATAAGTGTGATAAAATACTTTGGTAACTTGGGTTATATATAAGGAAAGATATGTAATAATAAAAGAAGAAGGAATGAAAAAATGAAGTTAGGAATTGTTGGACTACCAAATGTAGGAAAAAGTACGTTATTTAATAGTATAACAAAAGCAGGTGCAGAATGTGCAAATTATCCGTTTTGCACAATAGAACCAAATGTAGGAATAGTACCTGTTCCAGATGAGAGATTAGATGTATTAACAAATATGTATCATCCACAAAAAACAACACATGCAGTTATTGAGTTTGTGGATATAGCAGGATTGGTAAAAGGAGCAAGTAAAGGAGAAGGACTAGGAAATAAGTTTTTATCACATATTCGTGAAACAGACGCTATATGTGAAGTAGTGAGATGTTTTGAAGATTCTAATATTGTGCATGTTGATGGAAATATAGATCCCGTAAGAGATATTGAAACGATTAATTTAGAATTAATATTTGCAGATATAGAAACGGTTAATAAACGATTAGATAAAGCAAAGAAAAATTTAAAAGCGGACAAAAAATATCAAGAAGAAATTGATTTATTAGAAAAAATAAAAGAAAATCTAGAAAATGGAATTTCAGCAAGAGCTATCGAATTTAATGAAGATGAACAAGCTTTAGTAAAAGATATGTTTTTGTTAACAACAAAACCAATATTATATATTGCCAATGTATCTGAAGAACAACTTGGTGATGCAGAAAATGACCAAATGGTCAAAAAAGTAAAAGAATATGCTGCAAAAGAAAAAGCAGAAGTAATACCATTATGCGTAAAAGTGGAAGAAGAATTATCAGGGTTAGATGATAATGATAAAAAAGAAATGTTAGAAATGTTAGGATTGGAAGAATCAGGACTAGATAAAGTTATCAAAAAAAGTTATGACTTATTAGGTTTAATGTCATTTTTAACAGCAGGAGAACCAGAAGTAAGAGCATGGACAATCAAGAAAGGAACCAAAGCTCCACAAGCAGCAGGAAAGATACATTCAGACATTGAAAGAGGATTTATAAAAGCAGAAGTAGTTTCTTTTAAAGATTTGGTGGAACAAGGCTCAATGGTTGCAGCAAGAGAAAAAGGATTGGTTAGATCTGAAGGAAAAGATTACATTATGCAAGATGGAGATATTGTTTTATTTAAATTTAATGTATAAGAAAAGTAGGTATTAACGAATTTAAAGATTTCGACGTACAGATGTAAAATCATAAAGGCCATTTTCTTGTAATAAAAATGTAATAAAAAAATCAAAAAAATGTATTGACGAAAAAATAAAATAAGTATATTATAATTGTAATGTAAACAAAAGATAGACAATAGTGTGTTTGTGGACTTGCAATTATTAAAAAAACGTGATATAATAATAATTGTTTATAGAGTAATCGAAAAAATATACTATTTGAAGTAAGGAGAGGTAATATGAAAAAATCAATTATTTTAAAAAGTTTTTTAGTAATTTTAGTATGTGCAATGCTTATATTTGCAATAACACCAGTATATGCAGCAACAGATGAAGGATTTGAGGATATATTAACAGATAATACCTCAAATACAGGTAATACATCAAATACTGGAAACACAAATACTGGAAATACAAATACAAGAAATACAAATACAAGTAATGTTCAAAATTTAAATGCGATTAGAAATACAGCTAATAGAACAAATACAACTAATACTTTACCAAACACAGGTATAGGTGATTCTTTACCAACTGTATTACTAGTTGTTGTATTTGCAATCTCAGCAGTTTATGCATATAAGAAAGTAAAAGATTATAGAAATATTGATTAATAATAAATAAATTGAAGATGTTTAACCATCTTCAATTTTTGCTTTTATAATGATTCGATTACCATTAAAATTATTACAAGTAACTAAAGTTAATTCAAAAGAGTCTGTAATTGTATGATATACAGGAGATAAATCATCAGACTTTACTTCATAATTTTTCATAACAGAATACGTATATTGATTATCGGAATTATCATATATATATATTTTATCATTTATATTTAAATCTTTGATTTTACTAAAAAATTTATCATTATCATAATTATGTCCAGCAATACATAAATTAAAATCATTAGAATTTATAGAAGGAAAATTCCCAAAAAATCTACAAGGGGAAGTTTTTAATAATTCATCTGTTAATTCATTAAAAATAGGATAAGAAATATTTAGCACTGGAATTTCAATAATACCAATAATACTATTAGGTTCAAGTTGAGGAGAATCATTTGCATTATTATCTGTATTATTAGAATACAATTTGGTGATACTATAATTATTAATTAATAAATTAGAAAAATCTTCTCTATGGTTTAAAGAAATTTTGTAATAGGTAAATACAGAAGTAATAATAAATATTGCGATAATAGAGAGGAAAAATTGAATATTAAATATTTTTTTATAAGAATGTTTTTGAGAGGAAACTGTATATTTATTATGAGAATCTTCTGATTGGTCAATATGTTTATTTAAGTCAATATTAATAATTTGATTCATATATATGTCAGTCCTTTCAATTTATCAATTGTTCATCACAAAATTAAAAATTTATTAATTATTAGTATTTCCTTATATAATGAAAATATAATAGTTATGGTTAATAAACAATCAAAAAATATATGTCAATATTGTAAAAAAATAATAAAAAAGTATTTAAGACTAAATAGTATTAATTGTAGTCTTTTTTTGATCTAAAAAACTTGACAAAGTAAAAATATAGTATTAAAATAGTTAGGCTACGAACTAAAAGAGGTGTGGATATGGAAAAACATGAAATTGGAAAATACATTCAAATTGTATCAAGACAATTAAAAAGAAATATGGACGAAACATTAAGCCAATATAATGTTACAGGCGTACAATCTATGGTCATAGGATATATTTATAAAAAATCCCAAAAAGGGGAAGTATTTGCTAAAGATATAGAAGAAGAATTTGATATGAGAAAAGCGACAGTTACTGGAATTATTCAATTAATGGAAACCAATGGATTAATTGAAAGAAAAGCCAAAGAAGGAGACTGTCGATTGAAAAGTATTGTATTAACACCAAAAGCCTTAGAAATAAAAACCGTTGTAAAAAAGCAAATAGATATAGAAGAAAAAAATATTGTAAATGAAATGACCAAAGAAGAACAAAAACAATTTTTAGAATTGTTAAAAAGAGCCTCAAGCAATTTAGAAAATTGCAAGAAAGATGCACATAAAAAAATCAAAAATAATGAAGAAGGGAGAGAAAAAATATGTTAAAAAAATTAGCGAGTTATATCAAAGAATACAAGAAAGATACCATATTAACACCTATTTTTGTTGTTTTAGAAGTTATTATGGAAGTTATTATTCCTCTATTAATGGCTAGAATTATAGATGTAGGAATTCAAAATGGAGATGTTCACTACATTCTAGAAATGGGTGCTTTGTTAATTGTTTCAGCCATATTATCTTTAACCTTTGGAATGTTATCTGGAAGATTTGCAGCAAAAGCTTCTGCAGGATATGCAAAAAACTTGAGAAAAGCAATGTTTCATAAAGTACAAGACTATTCATTTGAAAATATAGATAAATTTTCAACATCAAGTTTAGTGACACGTATGACAACAGATGTTACCAATGTGCAAATGGCATTTCAAATGATTATCAGAATATTGGTTAGAGGACCAATCATGATGATATTTGCATTATTAATGGTTATGTCTATCAGCATGAAATTATCAGCTGTCTTTTTTGTAGCAATACCAGTTTTAGGTGTTATCCTATTCTATATAGCGATAAAAGCACATCCTAACTTTGAAAGAGTATTTAAAAAATATGATAAATTAAACAGAGTGGTTCAAGAAAATGTATCAGCTATTAGAGTTGTAAAAGCATATGTTAGAGAATCTTTTGAAGAAAAGAAATTTAAAGAAGTGAATGACGAAGTATATGAAAACTTCAAAAAAGCAGAAAAAATTGTTGCATTTAATGGACCAGTTATGCAATTTACCATTTATACCTGTATTTTATTAATTTCATGGATTGGTACACAACTAATTGTTGGTGGAGAAATGCAAACAGGGCAATTATCAAGTATTATTACATATGCATGGCAAATCCTTGCAAGCTTAATGATGTTATCATTTGTATTTGTTATGATTATTATGGCACAATCTTCAGCCGAAAGAATTATTGAAGTCATTGATGAAGAACCAACCATAAAAGATAAAGAAAACCCACTAAAAGAAGTAAAAGATGGATCTATCAAATTTGAAAATGTAAGTTTCCAATACAGTGATGAGCAAAATGATGATAAATTTGCTCTGGAAAATATTAATCTAGATATTAAAGCAGGAGAAACGATTGGAATTATTGGAGGAACCGGAAGTTCAAAATCAACACTTGTGCAATTAATTCCAAGACTATATGATACTACAAAAGGAAGTATTAAAGTTGGAGGCGTTGATGTTAAAGATTATGAAATTCATGCCTTAAGAGATGCTGTAGCCATGGTATTACAAAAAAATGTCTTATTCTCTGGAACCATTGCAGAAAACTTAAGATGGGGAGATAAAGAAGCAGACCAAGAAGATTTGGAAGAAGCATGTAAATTAGCACAAGCAGATGGATTTATCAAAGAATTTCCAAGTAAATATGAAACTGTATTAGACCAAGGTGGTACAAATGTTTCAGGAGGACAAAAACAAAGAATTTGTATTGCAAGAGCCATGTTAAAGAAACCAAAAATATTAATTCTAGATGATTCAACAAGTGCCGTTGATACCAAAACAGATGCATTAATTCGAAAAGCATTTAGAGAAGAAATACCAAATACAACAAAAATTATTATTGCACAAAGAGTTTCTTCAGTAGAAGATGCAGATAAAATTATTGTTTTAAATGAAGGAAAAATAGATGGAATAGGAACATCAGAAGAATTATTAAAAACAAATGCAATATATAAAGAAGTATATGAATCACAGATGAAAGGAGGAGACGAAGATGCCTAAAACCAAAGGAAAGAAAAGAAAAACAATTAAAAGATTATTGAAATATGTAACAGAAGGATATAAATTACAATTAGCAGTTGTGTTAGTTAGTATCATTATTAGTGCTTTAGTTGGTGTTATTGGTACACAATTTATTAAATACTTAATCGATGATTTCATCACACCACTTTTAGGAAGTCAGTCTCCAGATTATTCCGCACTATTAAATGTGATTATGATTATGGCAGTTATCTATTTAGTAGGTGTAGTTTGCACATTTACATATAACAGATTAATGGTTAATATATCACAAGGCGTTTTAAACAAAATTCGTAAGCAAATGTTTAATCATATGCAAAAATTACCAATCAGATATTTTGATAGCAGAACACATGGAGATATTATGAGTACATATACCAATGACGTAGATACTTTAAGACAGATGTTAAGTCAAAGTATTCCACAAGTATTCTCAGCTTGTGTTTCTATGGTAGCTGTATTAATTGCAATGCTTGCAACAAATATATATTTAACACTTGTAGTATTAGCAATGGTAATATTAATGATATTTGTATCAAGATATTTAGGTGGAAACAGTTCAAGATTTTTCGTTAAACAACAAGAAGACATTGGAAAAGTCAATGGATATATTGAAGAAATGATGGAAGGACAAAAAGTTGTCAAAGTATTTAATTATGAGGAAGACTCAAAAGCAAGATTTGATGATTTAAATGAACAATTATGTGATAGTATGACAAAAGCCAATATGTATGCCAATATTTT
>CALXXJ010000015.1 GCA_944392665.1 uncultured Clostridia bacterium
TTGCTTAGTAATGGACTTAAGTTTCCTCCTTGTGGTGTTCCTACTTCTGTTGCTTTTACTATTCCTTTTTCCATTACCCCTGCACTTAGATATTTTCTTATTAATGATACTACGTCTCCATCTTTTATTGTCTTTCCTATTATTGTTATTAACCTATCCTGATTTACTGTATCAAAGAACCTTTCTAAGTCAATGTCAACTATCCATTCATACCCATCGTTTAGATATTCTAATGCCCTTATCACTGCTTGTTCACAACTTCTATCTGGTCTAAATCCAAAGCTATTATCATTAAATTGTTTTTCAAATATTGGGCTTATTATCTGTACTATTGCTTGTTGTATTATTCTGTCTGTTACTGTTGGTATTCCTAGATTTCTCATCTTGCCATTCTCTTTGGGGATTTGAACTCTTTTCACAGGTTGTGGTTTGTATCTTCTTTTCCTTATTTGATTTAATATTCTGTCTTTGTTCTCTTTTAGATAATCAAATTCTTCTTCTACTGTTATTCCGTCAACTCCTGCTACTCCTTTGTTTGATACTACTTTCTTGTATGCCTTGTTTAAGTTGTTTGGGTTAAGTATTTCTTCTAAAAGTTCCATATCTGTTTCCTCTTTTCCTTTCCGTAGATAGATAAATTATTGATTTTGAGTAACCCTTTGAGATACGCTCATACTCTCCTCATTAACACATTCTAACTATTATCTATCACTAAATTTTGGTAGTGAAAACACTACAAATTGTTCAGTCCTTCGAAAAAAAATTTTTCTACTATGACTTCTGCTGACTTCTTGTGATAAACCTTTTTCGACCGTATTTTGTTTTATGTACTCCTCATCGTTTCCTAACTACTCTACGTTCACAAGACCTCACAGGGTAAGCTGTTTAACTTTCCTCATTTACTCGCTTGATTTACTGCATAAGGTTACGTATATCTTTTGGGCTTTGACTTGTAAAGTAGCCTTCCCCTCTTATACAGCCTTAGTATCAAGTTTTTATACATCGAGCCATGATTTTGATACACACTTCCTCCACTTCCACCTCACGATGGATAGCTTGTGTTTCTCTATGTGGTTGGCGATATCTACCTCCACTACGGACTTTCACCGATTAGCTAAACAGCATGCCTGTCGCACTATAAAAAGCAACCAGCCAGGTGAAACTCACCCAACTGGTTGCTAAATTGTTTTTTGCAAAGAGTTTTATTCAAGAAAAATTGCAGTCGCTTTGATTCCTTCGTAATACATCAACAGAGTATCCATATCATCGTACTCACTATATGAGTACAAGAATAAAACTCCTTCTGTAGGAATTTTTTTAAATACTTCCATGGATTTTTCATCCGCTTTCAGCTCCCGGAAGGTTTTCAGCAAGACCTTCAATGTCTCTTCACTAATCTTATCATACGCAATATCCTGCCACTCTTCATGTCCTTCGACACAGATAAAGCGTTTTTGATCAATCCCTTCCACTTCCAGGAGTGTAAGGTACTCCTCTATCCGCTTTGCTCTCTGCAAAAACTCTTCGAGGATTACATTTTCATGTTTCTCTACCACCTGCTTAAGTTCTTTGTGCATCGCTTTTATTGCTTTCATACTTCTCATTTTTTGTCCTCCTCTTTCTTTCTGAATTTGAATTTTCAGTTATGTTAATTATATCACTTTTTGGCTGTTTTATCAAATTTAAGGCAAGTATAAGTTATTTATTTTTTTGTCAAAATCCATTTTACAATCGCTTTTTTTATGATAGCATATTCTTCTTTTTCAAATTGCATATTAGCAATACAATATCTTTTATTTGCTATATGTGAGCAGAAAATACATTCATATAGATTATTACAATCTTGTATGAAATAAGAATTACTAATTTTGCTAGAGCAAATTACATTATAGCTATTGGTACAATCAGATGAATCCGCAATTCTTAATGCAAAACTGCAAGTTCCACTTCTTTGACAAGCTATAATATTTTCACTTTCTGCACATCCATCTGAAAATATGACATTTTTACATTTTCTACAGTCTGTAGAACGAAATACATTTTCTGAAGTATACATGGGATCGCTTTGTGATACATTGATACAATCATATATCCTTTGAGTTGTTGTATAATTGGTTATTTTCCAAATTTCTAAAATTTCTTTTAGATTTTTTACATTTCGCTTTGGTATCATCCACCCCCTTTTTTCATCATATTTTCTCATATTTTCTTGGGTAATGTATTTTGCAGAACTTACTGCAGATGCCCAGGTTTCTTCTCCTGTTACACTATCGATTACTCTTTGAGGTAATCTGACATCAAAAGCAAATTCAGATAATACCTCTTCTAATGTATATGGACTAGTTTGTCCAAATATCGCCATAAATGTTTTATTAACAACTTCCATTGCTTCTTTCGTATCCAAACTATTCCCTCCTTTTTTCATTCAATAGGAAAATTCATTTTCTATTTGATTCCAAAACATTATAAAGAAAAATTCCATAACAATTTTTCATATGCAGAAATCTTTAGCCTTCTTCAAAAACAATGAATACAATTATATAAAATTTGTAGAAAGACGTTCTCTTGAAACTAGATTTCTTGACGCTGATTGGGATGTCATAATATCTTTTAAACTAATGTTATCATCAATTGAAAAGACACTTTCTTTTTTCTTTTCATTCTTTTCCACTATTTTTTCCTCTTTCTCCCCTTCAAGGTCAAATTCTGTTGTTAATATCTGATTTAATACTCTTTGGGGCATTGGCGTAAAATCCAATGTTCTTGCTTGAAAAGCAGGATATACCTTTCCTTGACTTCCAATTCTAACAATGCATTCTCGATTTCTTAATTCTGTTAGAATTTTCATTCTTGTAATAAATGTATTTTTTACAGCAACATCCATTCTCACATTTCCATCTAAAATTCTTGCATCTTCTCTTGATACTCTAAATATGTAATAATTAATCATATTTGAAAAGATTGCTTTTTGCAAAGGTTCACTAATTTGATTAAAGTATTGTTGTGCTAATATTAATGATAAATTGTACTTTCTACTTTCTGCTAAAAATCTGCTTAATATTGGATTTTCCAACAAGGCAACCTCATCAATAATAAAGATAATATGTTCATCATATGTATAATTTTGAATCAATTGTAAGATTTGTTGCATAGTAAATCCTGCAATTGTTTTTGTTGCTTTCATTCCTAATTTACTTTGATTTAAAGATACAATCGTTAAAAAATTCTCTTCTAAAATATCTTTTAAATCTCTTTCTGTTCCTTTACTTTTTAATCCTGGTAATAATTCCATTTCATCAATAAACGCTAATATCGGTGAAAAGGCTTCTTGATAAGATTCTGTTTTTAATTTATTGAAATCTACTGAAAAGAAATCAACTGTGCTTTCTAATAATCCATCTGCTTTTAATAATTCATTTTTATATTCCACTTCTGTTAATAATTTTTTTAAATTTACAAAATCCATTTTATTTAATTTTGTTAATAAATAGATACTATGTCTTAATACTCTTTCTAATTTAGAATTATATTGATCTGCCATTAATGTTTGGAATAAGGATAAGATTAATTCTGTGGTAACGATTAAATCATTTGATGCTCTCATAAATAAATTAAAACTGTTTTTTGCTTTTTCAAACTCCAATACTTTTGCACTTTCAATTCCTCCAATATCATTTTTTATTTCTGCATGTGGATCTATTACCACAACTTTATATTTTCTTCTATATTCTTCATTACTTGATAAATTGGCAACCATGGTACTAATCAATTTTGATTTTCCTGTTCCACTTGCCCCTACAATGATAGAATGTTTATCAAAATCATATTGATTCAAGTGTAAATAATAGTCTTCTATTAGGTATGGGAATGTATTTACTCTTAAAAAAGCCTCTTCTTTGTTATCTTTTAAGATATGCATGGTTTTTTGTATATCTAAAAATTTTGTAGCATCTTTTCTATAAAAGAAACGATTATATTTAGAAAAATCAATTGCTAATAATTGATATGGCACACTAAATACAGCTCTTCGTTTTATCAGATATCCATAGAGACTTTCAAAAAATAAATATGTTCTAAATCGATAATAACTTTTTGTGATTGGTAAAATATCGATTTCTAGAAATTTTAATTTTTTACCCTTTTTTACTTCTGCTTTATCATAAATATCTAATCCACTTTTTTCTTTGTTAGTTACTAGATACCATCTGTTTGTAATTGATTTTTCTTGAAAAAGATTTTCTTCTTCTTCCTCTACTTTTTTTAATATAAATTCACTAAAATCTTGTATGATAGACGGCAATTTTCTAGAAGATTGTATAAAATATCGAATGGTATTATTTTCTATATATACATACATCTTCCATTTTCTAAAAATTCCATTTAATTTTGATACAGCATATAAAAATTTAGACCAGACATTTTCTTCTACATGTTCTTGCGTTAGAAATACCTCTGTTAAATATTTCATTTTATCATCACCAATTATATTGTATCAGTTCTATAAACAGAAAAACTGACTTTTTCTATACGAAATAAGTCAGTTTTTTTGAGGTAATCTTTTTTACTGATATACTATAATTCAATTGGCACTAGAAAATCTGTTATATCATCATGATAATATTCTAATTCTGGTAATTCTTTAATCTTATATTCACAACTAGGAATAAATTTAGCATAAAATTTTCTAATTTGTTTTTGAATGTCTATTGCTTCTTGAGAGTTTATTCTAATAGAAATCCATTTTGATTTTGGTATTTCATATGTTTCTAAACCTTTTTGATGATTTTCATACAAAACCCAAAAATAACATTTTGTTTCTTCAAATCTTTCTATATATTCTGTCATTCCATATTGAAAATCTCCACCATATTCTGTTCTCATGAATTTACAAAAAGCTGGTGCATCTGTTCGAATATCACCAATAGTGGTTTCTACTTTTTTTCCATAAAGTGTCATTTTTTCTCTTTCAATAATGGAATATTCTATATTTTCATTATCTTCTTCTTTTTCATCAAAATGAATTTTCGAAAATACTTTTAAGCCTATTGGTTCTTTTTTTATTTGACTTGGTTTTACCCCATAAAATTTTTCAAAAGCTCTTGAAAATGAAGTAGCATTATCATACTGATATTTCACTGCTATATCAATGATTTTTCCCTGTCCATTGATCAAATCAATTCCTGCTTTCGTTAGTCTTCTCTTTCTAATATATTCTGATAATGAAATATTGCATAACATACTAAATAGCCTTTGTAACATAACTTCATTAGTTCCTAAAAATTGAGCTAGTTCATTATATTCAATTTTATTTTCTAAATTTTCTTCTATATATTCTAACATTTCATTTAATGCTTTATATATATTCATCTATTCGTTCCCCTTTTCACAAATAGCTAGTTCTATCGCTTTATGACAATTTTCAATATTAACAGTATTCATATTTCCTACAAATTCTCCGTCAATTGTCCAATCTACATTTTCTTCAGTTGTAATTGTAATTTTATTAGCTTTAAAATAGACAAAATCTCGATTTACCATATAATCTTTATGTCTAAAATCACTTAATAAGCGAAAATATCCTGATAATTTTTTTGGTTTTCTAATAAAAACAGCCTCAAATTTGCCATCTGCTAAATCAATATCTTCTCGATTAAACCATTTAAAACCTGCTATTGATTCGGAATTACTAATCCCACCATAGATAAATTCTCCCTCTAATTCCTCTTCATCAAATTGTATTCTTACTTTATAGGTTGGAATTCGAATAAGTTCTTTCATGGCTTTCATATAATAGGCTAATCTACCAAATTTGTTCTTTGCTTTTTGTGAAGTTTTATAGGCTACATCTGTAATAACTCCAAAAGCTGCTACATAGCAAAAATATTTGTCATTATTAAATTTTCCTACATCTAATATTTTTGCCCTTGATTCTAACAATTTTTTGGTTATCGAAATATCTTTTATGGGCATATCTAGACTTTTTGCTAAATCATTAGTCGTTCCCATAGGAATATATGCAATACTAACATCTTTTATATTTAATTCCATCAGTGCAGAAACCGTTTCGTTAAATGTTCCGTCTCCTCCACAAACTAGTATCAAATCTGCTTCTTCCACATGGTCTATTACAATATTCCTAGCATTATATTCTTTTTTGGTAAGCTGAATATTGACCTGCATATTTTTTTCTTCTAAGTTCTTTCTGATTTCTTTTATATAATTTTTTATATTTCCTTTTCCAGATGTTGGATTTATGATTGCTAACACTCGAATACTCAAAACTTTATTTCCTTCTTTCTTTTTGATTAATCTACATAATTTTAGCATATTTTTTCAAAATAGTAAAGTTGCCAAAATGGCACGTCCCCTTTGGCAACTTTATCTATTATTCTGTTCTTAATGCTTCTACTGGATCTTTTTTGCTTGCCATTTTTGCTGGAATTAGACCTGCAATAATCGTTAGTATCATACTAATCAATACAAGAATAATACCACCAACTGCTGGAAGTGATACAGTAACAGTAACACCTGTCACAGCATAAATAATTTTTGTGATTGGTATATTTAGTAATATGGTTACACCAATTCCTAATAATCCTGCAATTAGTCCTACAATAAAGGTTTCTGCATTAAATACTCTTGATATATCTTTTTTAGATGCTCCAATTGCTCTTAAAATTCCAATTTCCTTTGTTCTTTCTAATACAGATATATAGGTAATAATGCCTATCATAATAGATGAAACCACTAATGAAATCGCAACAAATGCAATTAATACATAACTAATGGTATCAATGATTTGACTAACAGAGCTCATCATAATACCAATTAAATCTGTATAGTTAATCACATTTTCTTCTTTTCCATCATCTCTTTGTTTTTGGTTATAGCTATCAATTTCTTGGGTTATCACATCTTTGGCATCAAAGTCTTTTGGATAAATACTAATTGATGATGGTTTGTTAAGGTCAACAGCCCCTAATAATTCTAGATTTCCATCATAACTCGCATTGACATTATTGCTATATGTTTCCATAACCTCAGCCAATTGTTCTGCACTTAACATTGCAAGCTGTGCTCTTTGCTCATTACTTAATTGACTATAATCAAATGTTTTCGCATTTTTATCTGGAAATGCCAATCCTGTAAATACATTGATATCTAGATTATCTTTTTGCTCCTTTACAATTTCTGCCTCATTGGTTTTATTGATAACATATTCTTTTAAATCCTTTGTATATCCAATACCACCACTCATTCCTGTTGCTACACTTTGTTCATTTTGTTTAATGATTCCAACAACATTTATGTTTTCACAATTATTAAGAAGTTCCTTCATATACTCTTCATCTTCACTTTTGTCTACCCATAATCCATTTTCTTTTTCATAGTAATCAGAATTTAATACTAATTTAAAAGATAAATCTAATAATTCATCATAAGTATAAGATGTTGATTCTGATTCTTCTACGGTTTCTCCATTTTGAACTTTATTCCATTTTTCTTCTAATTCATTTTGGTCTTTTAGTCCTAAGGCATATAGAGTATAATCACTAATTTCGTTATTTTCATTAACAATTAAAACCACTTCATTATAATTTGTAGGCCAGTTTCCTGCTACTAAATCATATTGAGAATGTAATAATTCTTCATTATCTAACATTTCTTCCCAGACATCTGTATTTGACATACTTGTCATACTAGAACCAAACATAGAACTCATAGGAGAGCTTTCTTGTGCTTCCATCATATCTTCCATTCCAAATGCATTCATAACTGTACTTGGATTTACTCGAACAACTCCGTTGGAAGTATCTTCTTTATATAAGTTAATGTTTAAATTATAATTATATTTAATCGCACTTGCATTATCTTTTATTGTGCTATTCTCATTTTCAATATAGTTTTTTAATGCCTCTAAATTATTATTTGAAACTTTACTTGATAAAGTAGATATCATATCATTCATGATATCTCTAGAATAGATTTTACCATCTTCATGGCTTTCTCCATTTTCTTCTGTTTCTCCCATTAAGCCTTCCATCATACTAGAGATATCTACTGTTGATTCATCAATCGTAATAGGATAAGAAGATAATGTATCTTCCTCTACTCGATTAATATAGTTTTGCACACCATTTGAAATTGATAAAATTAAGGCAATACCAATAATTCCTATACTTCCTGCAAATGATGTTAGTAAAGTTCTTCCTTTTTTGGTCATCAAATTATTTAAACTAAGTCTTAAGGCTGTAAAGAATTTCATGGCAGTTCTGCCATCTTTTGCTTTCGCATCTTTTTCATTTTTTCTATCTTCTTCTGTAAATGGTTTTGAATCATCTGTGATGACACCATCTAAAATTCTGACAATTCTAGTAGAATATTTTTCTGCCAATTCAGGGTTATGAGTAACCATAACAATTAGCTTATCTTTTGAAATTTCTTTTAAAATCTCCATGATTTGGACACTTGTTTTTGTATCTAATGCACCTGTTGGCTCATCTGCCAAAATGATATCTGGATTGTTTACCAAAGCCCTTGCAATAGCAACTCTTTGCATTTGTCCACCTGATAATTGATTTGGTTTTTTATGAATTTGTTCTTTTAGCCCAACATCTTCTAATGCTTTGATTGCTCTTTCTTTTCTTTCTTCTCTAGATACTCCTGATATGGTAAGGGCTAATTCCACATTAGAAAGAATCGTTTGATGTGGGATTAAGTTATAACTTTGGAAAACAAATCCTACAGAATAATTTCTATAAGCATCCCAATCTTTATCTTTAAACTTTTTTGTTGATTTCCCATTAATCACCAAATCTCCTGAAGTATATCTATCTAATCCTCCAATGATGTTCAACAATGTTGTTTTTCCACAACCACTTTGACCTAAAATAGATACAAACTCACTTTTTCGGAATTCAATGCTAATTCCTTTTAATGCTTGAACTGTTGAATCCCCTGAAACATAGTCTTTTGTAATATTTTTTAATTCTAACATGTTTTCTCTCCTTCATATTAAATTAATTTTAAAATTGTATTTCTAATAAAACTCAGATCTAATCCAAACTATATTTAAATTCTCAAAAAAGCATAAAAAATGACAACTAGTCATGTATAGTTTTAACATGACTAGTAAATATATTCAATATTTTTCACATAAAATTTACAAATAATTCTTCAATCTCTTTTTATTATTCATCTTCTTTATAATTAATATATAAAGCTGCACTTTGTGCATTAATATTCACTTTTACATTTCCATTTCCGATTGTCTGCTCTCCATTATCCATTCTTCCCATTTTGACATACATAGAACTATTTTCTGTTGCTGTATTAACTTGATAGTCTTCTTCCTTACCTACTAAACTTATTTCTGTACTTGCACTATTTAAATTCATCGTTGCTGTTTCTGTTATTTTCAAATTTAGTTTATCATTTCCATTATCTGATTGCATTGTTAAATTTTTAACTTCTCCATTATTTATCGTGATTCTTCCCTCTTGATTTTTTACTTCAGCATTATCTGATATGATATTGTTTATCGTACAATAATTTCCATTAATATCTAATTTTATATTTACAGCATTTAATGTTTCGATAGAAATACTTCTATCTTTTGCCGTTAATTTTACATTATTAAATTTGTTCTCTTCAGGTAAATATATAATCACTTTCTGACTATCGCTATCTTCGCCCACGGTAACTTCTTCATCTACTATATTTAGCAAATCTTCATTTTGTTCTATTTTTAGTCCTTCAAGTGTATCTACATATTCTACTTTTACTTGTTCTCCTTTTTTAACCTCTAATTCTAATTTTTGTAGATTAATTTCTATAGATTGCACATTTTCAAAAGTCTGTGAAATCATATTTTCATTTTCTGTATTTTCAGTACTTTCTAAATTAGAACCATATGTTCTTACAATAAAAATAAGAATTACAGCAATTAGTATGATAAAACATACTATTATTGCCCATTTTGCAAGAATTGGTAATTTTTTCATATTTTTTGTATACACCTCTTATATTAAAATCTTTATAACTTTATTTCCATCATGTTTACAAATAACTCTCATTTGTAGTTTCTTCAAAATCTATATACATTTCTGTATATTTTGTTTCTAAACTTATTTTTATATTTCCATTTCCAATTGATTCTCTTGGAGATAAAAATTCATTTCCTTCTATATATGTATTTCCAAATTGTTTCTTATGATTTATTTGATA
Source organism: uncultured Clostridia bacterium (assembly GCA_944392665.1). Lineage (GTDB taxonomy): Bacteria > Bacillota > Clostridia > TANB77 > CAG-508 > CAG-269. The sequence continues at coordinate 10,228 of CALXXJ010000015.1, forward strand.
ATTTCCTAAAGTTCCTGTTAATATCAAATTTGTAGTAGAATATTCTAAATCCATTTCAGCTTTTTCTGTTATTTTCATATGCATATCCTCTGTTCCTGATTCAGAATCTAATTTTAATGTTTTTACCTCACTTTTATATATTTCAATCTCTCCATATTCATTATTCATTTCTAAATTATCTACTAATAGTTCATCTATTTTACAATAATTATTATATGTTTCTAATTTTAAATTAGTTGCATTTAATCTTTCGATATCTAATAATACAGAATTTGCTTCTATGTCTACATTGTTTAGTTTTTGGTTTTCTGGAATATATATTGTTAAAGCATTATTTACCGTATAAAAATTTGAAAATGCTTTATCATCATTTATTTTCAATGTATTTCCATCCTGTTTTATTTCTACTTTATCTGGTATGTTTGTACCTTCTATTTTAAAGGTTTCACCTTTCTTTATAATGAATTCTATATTTTCTAAATCAATTTCTAAATTCGTAATATCTGTATATTCTTGAGAAATATTTTTTAAATCATCTTCATCCATATTTTCTACAATTTCTGTAACAGATTGCTTAGAACCTTTCACCAAACCATTTGCAATTCCTAGTAATACTAATACTATTGTTATAGAAAGATAGATTCCGAATGCAATTGCGGCATATTTAATAAATTTTTGAAATCCTGTCATTTAATATCTACACCCCCAAACATACAAAAACTATCTACATAAATAGTTGGTAATTTCTCATCATATTTTCTACCTGTTTTGTTTGAAGTTGCTCCAAAAATTGGTATTGATTTTACTTTTATATTTACATTTTCTGGTGCTAATATTTCAATTCCACCAAATACAGCACATGTTTTTACTAATTTATCCTCACTGATAATGGCTTTTCTTAAGTCTAAATCCACACTTCCAAATATAGCATTTATATTGGCTCCATTAAATTCTTGATTATTAAAATCTGCTTTAATCTCACCAAAAGTTGCACCATATTCTTCTAAGTTTTGTCCTTTTTCTTTTAATTCTTTACTTTTCTTTTCCATTTTTCTATCAATTTTATCTTTGAATATAAGATTAATTCCAATTAAAATCAATAATACTGGAATCGTTAGTTTCCAAATTAAATCAAAATCTAAAATATCTCTACAAGCTAGCAATAATAGAATACCTATAATTAACCATACTGCACTCCAAAATTTGTTTTCTCTTGCAATCAATTCTATGGCACTTGGGATGATAATGAGTAATGTCCACCAACCTTCAAAAAAGATATTGATGTTTGTAATTTCTAGTGCATTTAAAGTAAGAATCACACCAATTACCACTAATACAATTCCCCATAAAGTATTTGCTAATTTTCTCATAATTACCTCCTATTTATATATATGAATTTTCAATTTTAGGTACTGCATAATATTTATTATTTACACTATGTATTTTTTGTTGAACGATACTTTTTAATTCTTCATGACTCATGTCACTATCTGATGAAACAACCAAATCAAATATTAAATTAATCCTATCTCCACCATCTGTCATTCTAAAATCATGAATTGAAAATTCGGAATTGATTTCTTTTACAATCTCTTCTGTTTTCTTTCTCATTTCATTAATTTCTTCATCATCTGTTACAATTGGATCCATATGAATGGTTGTAATACAATTAAATTCTTCGTAAATATCTTGTTCCATTTGGTCTATTACATCATGTGCTTTACAAATATCACAGTTTGCAGGAACTTCCGCATGGAAAGATACAATTTTTCTTCCTGGTCCGTAATCATGTACCATGATATCATGAATGCCTGATATCATCTCATATTTCTTAGTAAATTCTTCTAATTTTTCTACAAATTCCTTATCTGGTTTCATTCCTAGCAATAAATCTATGGTTTCTTTTAAAGCTTTAAATCCAGTAAATAAGATGAATATGGCTACTAAAATACTAGCATAACCATCGATAGATATTCCAAATATTTTAGCGACGATAGCAGATAATAATACAACAAAAGTTGATATAGAATCTGAAATACTGTCATATGCATTTCCCTTGATTGCCGCAGAATCTATTGTTTTTGCAATTTTATTGTAAAAGATAAATAACCATAATTTTGTTAAAACAGCTATCACTAAAATCACAATGGTAACAGTACTGATATCTGGTAATGTTGGGTGAATGATCTTGTCAAAAGAACTTTTGAATAGTTCTACACCTACTAATACAATTAATATATCCACAATAAATGCTGTAATATATTCCATTCTTCCATGTCCCCATGGGTGGTCTTTGTCTATTTTTTTCTGTGAAACTTTAAAACCAATCATGGTAACAATGGATGAACCCGCATCTGTGACATTGTTTAATGCATCTGAAATAATAGAAATGGAATTAGCAAATATTCCAATAACTAATTTTACTGCTGACAATAGGATGTTGACAACAATTCCTGTTATACTGGAAAGCATTCCATATTTGGCTCTTGTTTCTGGCTTTTCTACATTTTTATCTTTTATAAATAGTTTTATTAATAAGTTAGTCATATCTACTCACATTCCTTTTCTGAGACATAAATCTGGTTAAAAAACATTTAAAATAAGCATTTTTCAATTTTTTACTTTCTTATTTTTCATCTAACCACATTGTTATATCACATTTTATGATATAATACAATCTTCTATTAATTAAATTTTTTAATATAAAATTAGTTTCAATATTGCATTTTCTTCTTTTAGTCTAAATCAAATCTCCACATTTTTTCTTTTTCGCCATTTTAAATAATTCTTTGTCCTTTTTGGTTATAATCATATCTTCTATCTTGCCGTTATGACATACTTTTAACATAATTTTTCCTTTTTCAATTATAGGATGTCTTAAGATTCTGTTTCCTGAATTATCATATTTTTCTTTAGATATAGCTATATATGAAAACTTCTCATCTTCATATGGTAAATCTGCATTTTTTAATACTTTATGTACTTTTGTTCTTTCCATTCGGACAATGGAATGACACCAATCCTCATCTGGCAATGGACATGCACCTTGAAAGGTGCATGGTGCAATTATATAAAGACCATTTTCAATTGCTATCTTTTGCACTTCTTTAATATTTTTGAATCCTTCTGGTGTTCCTGGTTCTATGATTAATATCATGCTATTTGAACTGTTTATCAGTCTATTTATGACATCTTTTCTATTTTCTCGTTTAATTTCATTTAACATATAACTTGTAACTATCAAATCTGCTTTGGCATCTAAATTGTCTTCTACAATATCCATATATTGCCATGAAATATCTTTTAATTTAGGATTTTGACTCATAAAAGCTTTTCCTAATTCTAACATAACCTGTTCTCTTTCAAAACATCTCATGTTTTTTGTCTCTAATAATTCGCTTATTGCCCAGGTCGCTGCTCCTGTTCCTGCCCCTATATCCAATACAGATTGTATATTACAATCTATTCTTTCTAATGTATGTTTTAAAGCTGTATAAACTGCTCCATAAGTTGCTGGCATTCTCATAATAGAATAGGCTAATGCTTCTATTTCTGTATTTAATAATGTATCTCCTGTTCTTTCTCGATACATATATTTTTCACTTAATTGACTAGCATATTGTTTTAATTCTGTTAGTTTTACATGATTTAATTTTTCTTCTATCGCATTTTCTAAGACTTCTGGTATTTTCATAATTACTCCTCGTTTTTACAATTTTTGCCAAACATTTAAAAAATAAAATATAGAGTAGAAGCTTTTGCCCCTACTCTTTTACATACCCTACTTTATAGCTATTATTAGCACTGGCTAGGGATTGCCTTTTGTAATAGTTTGTAATATTACTCTTTCAGTATATTCATTATATAATATTTTTATACTAAAGTCAATTAATAAAATGCTAATTTTTTACATATTAAAATTCTCTAATAATATCTTTTACAAATTCCCACCTATTTTTTATAAATTGACCATTTTGATATATCTCTTCTATTTCTTCATAAGTTGCCCATTTTACTTCAGAAACTTCATCTTCTTTCATAATTACTTTATTTAAATCTATATCTTGTTTTAGAAAATAGGTATCTACCCAAACATTTCCTGTTTTGAAACTTGTTAGCATTTTTGCATCTTTTATATTTAATTGCACTCCTAATTCTTCAAATGATTCTCTTTCAATCGTTTCTATACTTGTTTCACCTTTTATAACAGAACCGCCTGTCATTGCCCATACATTAGGAGATAATCTTTTTTGTGGAGAACGTTTTTGAATTAAAATCTTGTTTTCAGAATTTTTTATCCAAACATCTGCTCCTAAATGATAAAATCCTTCTGGTACTTTTTCTTCTCCTTTTACCATTGTTCTTCCTGTTTTATTTCCTTCACTATCTAATATATCCCATATTTCCATGTTTTTCTCTCCTTTTAATTAATCATTTTCAATAAATTCTACTAATATTCCATCCATATCTTGTATAAAGAAATATGGCTTTCCAAGTCTACCTTTTATAAAATTCTATACTTTTATCTATATCAGATACACTAATGGCAATATGATTTACAGTAAACATTTTTATTTCTCCTTATTTTTCTAATTCTTTTTTTATCTCTTTTAACATTTCATTAAAATCTTTAAATTGATATTGAGACAATTGATTAATTTTTTCTCTATTACTATTAGAATATTTGTCATATATTACAGCCACTTCTATATTAGCATTATTTGCTGCTTCTACACCTACCAAAGCATCTTCTACAATCAAACATTCTTCTGGTTTAACATGTAATTTTTTCATAATTTTATCATGTACCTCTGGATTAGGCTTAATCGAATTTACATCATTTTTGGCATAGATAACTGAAAAATAATCTTCTAATTTTGCTTTTTTCATAATATTTTTATTTTCTTTTTTATAATGTTCCATTGCAAATTCATTGGTTGAACTTGCTACTGCTAATATATATCCCTTTACTTTCAAGTATTTTATTACTTTATCTGCATTTGGTTTATAATCTATCACTTCTTTTAAATATCTATCTGCAATTTCATATCGTATTTTCTTGATTTCTTCTTTTGACATAGTGGCATGATACTTTTCTTTTAAGAAACCACAATATTCTAGATAAGGGTCTTTCTCTTGTTTATATTCTTTTAATTTATCATCTCTTTGTTTGGCAATATCTACATTGTCAATTGTTCCATCTCCAATTGTCTTAATAAGTTCTTCATCTATCGCATTCCATATACCGATAGAATCTATTAATGTTCCATCCATATCAAAGATAACAACCTTCTTATTTTTTAACATCTTTCTACTCCTCGTATAATAAAGTATTGTTTTTAATGTAATCTGCTATTTCTTCAAAAACTTTATCTTGATGTAATATTTCATTTTTATGATTTTCTACAAAAAAGTCTGATATTGTTTTACAACCATCTTCTATTAACTTTTGTATTCTTTCATCTTCTAAAATTGGTTTGTTCTCACTTTTATTTACATCTAAACAATGTTCTTCACAATATAGCTTACATTGTATATCTGACTCTAACTTATCACACATTTTTGCAAAAATAGATTCTTTTGTTTTCATATTTTCAAATTCTTCTACCAATTCGATTAATTCTTCTTTTTTTGTTAAATCTTTTAATACATCCTCTACTGCAACTTTTCCTATTTTTCTTTTTTCTTCATTTGTAATCTTATCAAATGGTGTAAAGTCCTTTATCTCTATTTCTTCTAATTCATGAATGACAAGCATTTTAATGACTTTCATTAAATCTATGTTAAAATCATATTCTGAATCAATGGCAATCGCTAACATACATGTTCCATAAATATGTTCTGCTACACTTTCTACTCTTTCTCTTTCAATATGCCATACTTTCCAGCCATTTCTTATTTTATCTTTTAGTGTTGATGCTAAAATATAGAAATGGATGATGTTTTGTATTTTTTCTGTATTCATTTTCTTCTCCTAAAATTTATAATTTGCTATTACCTCTCCATCTTCATTATAAATTGTTGAATCAGCATTAGCAATATATAAAACTTGAAAATCTGGATTATCCAATGTATAGCCGTGCTTCAATAGCCCAATCAAATTCATCTATAACTGCTTTCTTTGCTTCAGTGTTGTCACTATCATCAATTAATTGACAATTTATTCTAATCCAATTTTCATTATCATAAGCAACAATACAAACGTTGTTATTTTTAGCAATTTGCTTAGATACATTTTTTTGTTTATTTGTAAGTACATATATTTTATTGTCAAATAAAACAGGATCTCCAAATGGTCTACAACTTGGTTTATCACCATTTATTGTGCTCACATAATTGACTTTTGTATTTTCTTTTAAAAATTTATAAGTCTCTTCCATACTATTTTTTCTCCTTCACTTAATTATTATATTCATTATTCTAACTTATTTCTTATACAAATTCAACAAAATTGATTTATTTTTTCTACATAGTCTTCGTCTTTTATTTTAGAAATAGCAAAACATTTCTTTCCTAAATCTTTTAAAGACGCACCTATATGATATAATTTTCTATTATCAATCAAAATAAATCTATCATGAAATTTATTTGTTTTTATTATTTTTAAAGTTGGATATTGTTTATTAAATTTATGAATATCTAATTTTATTAGATTACTGTTTTGAGAAGTTACTATAATAACATCTACATTTTTGTTTTTCTTTGATAACATTTTTAGAATACTATCATCTATATAATTATCTATGATTAATATTTTATTTTCAGCCGTTTTTATAATATCAATTATCAAACTATATGCGTCGTAAATCTGTCCTTCAAAAAATAGTTTTTGATTAAATTCTTCTATCTTACTTTTTTGTAATTCATCAAAAACTTTTTCAAATTGTTTTTCATGTTTAGTCAATTCTTTGCCTTGCTCTATTAATTGATATTCCACATTTGTTAGTCTTTCAAAAACATGTCCATTTGATGCTAGAAATCTTCTCATTTCTACAAATGCATCCATGATATTTATGCTCACTTGAATAGCTATATCATTTCTTAATACTCCTGAAAGCATTGCTATTCCTTGTTCTGTGAATACATACGGCAAATATTTTCGATGCTGACCTCTTCCCATATTGTTTAAGGTCACAAATTGTGACCTTAAACATTCTAAACTCGAAGTTGCAATTTGCAATTTCAAATCTTTTATTTCCTCTTCTGTTAATTGAAAACAATATCTTTCTGGAAATCGTCCCATATTTCTTTTCACTGCTTGATTTATTTTTTTCGTTTCATAATGATATAAATTTGCCACATCACTATCTAACATGACTTGTTTTCCTCTAATTGTATAAATAAGATTTTTTATATCTTCTATTGAATAATTGATAATATTTACTTGATTATCAATTGTTACAATATGATTATTTTTATCCATAATTTTCACATCCTTTATCAGTTGTGTATATTATAGAACATATGTTTTGTAATGTCAATAGAATATAAAAAATAAGTAAAATATTACAAACTTGAGGTCACAAATTGCGACCTCAAGTTTTTCAATATATATATAATTTTTTAAACACTCTATCTCTCTTTTAACAATCTAATTTATTCCTATCTTCTTTGCAAAGACAACGGCAATTCTAATCCATTATTTTCTAGTAAATCCTTATTTTGTAAAATAGTTTTTGTATCTCCATCAAATATAATCTTTCCATCTGCGATTAAAATTGTCCTGTCACAAGTATCATAGATTAAATCCAAATCATGTGAGGTAACAATTTTGGTTCCTTTTAAAGAATTTAGCACATTAATAAATCTTCTTCTATTTTTAGGATCTAATGCGATTGTTAGTTCATCAAAGATTAAGATATCTGGCTTCATAGATAAAACAGTTGCAATAGATGCTAATTTTTTCTCACCACTAGACAAACGATAAATTTGTCTATCTTGTAATTCTTCAATTCCTATACTTTTTAAAGCTTCTACTGTTCTTTCATTTACTTCTTCTTTTGAAAAGCCATAGTTTTTTGGTGCAAATGCAACTTCTTAACTAATCAAAACTACCACTTTTTAGTCCTGATAAATCCAATGTTACATAGGAAAATCCTAATGCTTTTATTTTTTCTACTATATTTTTGCCATTTTTATTTTTCATTTTTATATTGCTTAAAATTAATTGGAAATCTTCTGGATTTACCTCAATTCTTGCTATACTATCATGAACCCTTACTCTTACTTTTTTAATTCCAATACTTTTTATAATTTCTTCACTTTCTTCTACTTTTTTTAGTCCTTCTTCTGTTAAATTTGTATTATATGGAAATCTTGTTGCTAAACAAGAATTAGATGGTTTATTCCAAAATGGAATTCCTAAAGTTTTACTATATTGTCTTATCTCTTCTTTAGAAATTTCAAATTGGGCAAGTGGACTAATAATGCCTACTTCCTCTGTTGCTCTATTTCCTGGTCTATATACAGTTAAATCATCTGCATTTTTTCCATCTAAAAGGTATTGATATCCATTTTCATTCGCTGCTTTTTTAAGGATTGTCATTAATTCTTTTTTACAATGATAACATCTATCTTTATGATTTTCTTTAAATTCTATAATTTCTAATAGTTTATATGCTACTTCTATATATTGAAAATGATTTTCTTTTAAAAATGCAATTGCTTCTTCATAATCTTTTCTTGGTACCATAATGCCATTTGCAATAACTGCCAATACTTGATTTCGTGGTAATATTTTATTTGCTATACATAACAAGTAAGTAGAATCAATACCTCCTGAATAAGCAATAGCCACCTTTTCAAGTGTTTTCAGATATTCTTCTAATTGACTTTGTTTTTCCATCTATATTTCTCCCATTCCATTTTTGTCTATCAATATTCTCAACTAAGGTAAATTATCTTATTTTGCAATATCCCATAAGTGACCAAACAAGTCATAGCAATTGTGATTGGAGCAACCTACAATGTTTTTCTTTTAATAGGTTGCCTTCGCACAAGGTATAAAAAACAAAATAAACTCCCCTTGTTTAAAAGTGTTATTTTTTTCCATTAACTGCTAAATGATTAATTTGATTTGCTAAATATCCAGCACCATAACCATTATCAATATTAACAGTTGCAATACCATTACTGCAAGAATTAATCATTCCTAGAAGAGCTGTTATACCACCTAAGTTTGCACCATATCCTACAGAAGTTGGAACAGCAATGACTGGTACTTTTGCGATTCCTGCTACCACAGAAGCCAATGCACCTTCCATTCCAGCAATAGCTATAATACAATTTGCTTTTTCTATTTTTTCTCTTTGTGATAAAAGCCTATGAATGCCAGCTACACCAACATCATAAATTCTTTCCACATAGCTTCCAAAGAATTCTGCTGTTTCTGCTGCTTCTTCTGCTACTGGAATATCTGATGTTCCTCCTGTGCAAACAACAATATTTCCAATTCTTTCTTTTGGTTTTTCAATTTTCAAAATTCTTGAAAGCGGATTATATTGTACTTCTGGAATATCTTTTTTAACCAAATCAAATTGATTTTTGCTTGCCCTTGTTCCTAATACTTCTCCATTTTCTTTATATATAGTTGTATAAATTTTAGATAAGTATTCATCTGGTTTACTTTGACAATATATCACTTCTCCTGTGCCAATTCTTTCTTTTCGGTTATGATCAATTTTGGCATATCCTAAATCTTCATATTGATTATGCTTGATTTCTTTTTCTGCTTCTTCAATACTCATTTCATGATTTTGAATTTTTTCTAATATTTCTTTCATCTCCATAATTTTATGCTTCCTCCTTCAATGTCCAATTGGGGACGTTTCTGTTTGGGACATTTTTATGTAAATTTATTGCATAAAAATAGATTCGGCTAATGTATAGCATATTTACAGTCTAGCTTTGCCAATAACAACATTAAAAATTTATATGACCTATTTAAATTTTAAGATTAATATTTATATTCATATTTGAGTTTGGTATTGTAATACATTTTACAAAAAATATAGAATTTACATAAAAATGTCCCAAACAGAAACGTCCCCAATTGGACAAATTAGACATCAGAATTTTAACTTATATACTTCCTTTAATGGAATATCATTTTTCTTAGCCAATTCTTTCACACTTTCATATTCTGGATAAATATATGTTTCTCCATTGTTAACAACTTTTTTGGCTTGTAAAGTCCCATATTTTGTATTAATTGTAATTGGTTCTCTTTCTAGTTCTGTACGATATTCATAACGATAACGTATACCTATAGTTGTTGTTTCTTTAAATATGATGTTTTGCAATTTTTGAATATCTGCTTCTTTACATACAACTGTTAAACGATATGCTGGTCTATTTTTCTTCATAAAGATTGGTGTATAAAATACATCTAATGCTCCATTTTGGAATAATAAATCTTCTGTATATCCTAATATTTCTCCCGAACAATCATCAATATTAGTTTCCATTACTACAATTTTTTGATTTTGTTCTTGCATTTCACCATAATATACTTTTAATACATTTGGAATTTTTAAGTCTTTGGTACCTGCTCCCCAACCAATTTTCTTAATTTTCATAGCGGGCAAAGTTGTAAATTCAGAACTTAGTTCTGCAATAATGGCTGCTCCTGTTGGTGTTACCAATTCTGTATCAATATCAATTTGTCTAAATTCCACATTGGAATTAGCAAATATTTCACTTGTTGCAGGAACAGGAACTGCCATTGTTCCATGGGCACATTCAATAAAGCCATGTCCATCATTCACAACACTTGATATAATTTTGTCTGGACAAATTTTATTGATTAAAATAGCTGTACCTACAATATCTACAATAGAGTCAATCGCACCTACTTCATGAAAATGCACTTCATATAATGGTTTGTTATGAACTTTACTTTCTGCTTCCGCCACCCTCATAAATATTCTTTTAGCTAAATCCTTGCTTTCTTCATCAATATCACTATTATCGATAATTTCACATACATCATGTAAGTTTCTATGTTCGTGATGATGATGTTCATGTCCATGCTCATGGTCATTCTCATGAAGATGCTCCTCATCATGTTCATGGTTATGTTCTTCATGTTCATGATGATGTATATGGTCTTCATGTATATGGTCATGATGATGGGTATGTTCTTCATGAGTGTGAGAGTGCTCATGCTGATGTGTTAAAATCACATCAACATGAGTACCTGTAATCCCATTTTTTACTTTTTTAGATATGTCTATTGTATATCCATCTATATGTAGTTTTTTTAATTCTTCTATTAAATAGTTTTCATCTCCAATAATTTCTATTAATGCTGCTAATGTCATGTTACCACTAATTCCACTTGAACAGTCAAAATATAATGTTTTCATATCTTTCCTCTTTCTTTAAAATCAGAGCTGATGAATCTTTCTGAATGTCTTTTTTAAGATTCAGTAACATCCCTCAAGTTTGATTATAGTTTTTTTCATTTTTCTAAAATTTATTTATTTCACAAGATATTTTATAGTCAGATGCTCTAAAAATAAATTTCCGAAAAACATCCATTCTTATTGTAATTTACTATATATTGTAAAATTAATTTTCAAATGCTTGTGCTACTTTTTCAAGTTCTTCTCGAATGGCAATATGTTGAGGACAAGCTTTTTCACATTGTCCACATTTAATACATTCACTAGCTTTTTTTAATCCATGTCCACCAACTAACCAATTTTCTTGATGTTTTGCAGCTGCCATATCTTTATACAGTGTTAAATAATTCATTGCTGTGAAAGATCCAGATATACCAATATTCATTGGACATACTTTTGCACAATAATTACAACTTGTGCAAGGAATTAATGGTATTGTACTTAGTACCTTTTGAGCTTCTTTAATTGTCTCTTCTTCCTTATCTGATAATTTTGTAAAATCTTTCATATAGGAAATATTGTCATCCATTTGCTCTATATTGCTCATTCCAGATAATACAGTAATAATTCCATCTAAACTTGCTGCAAATTTAATTGCCCAAGAAGCAAGTGATGCATCTGGATCTGCTTTTTTAAATACTTCTGCCACTTGTTCTGGTGGATTTGCAAGCATTCCACCTTTTACTGGTTCCATAATAATGACTGGTTTTCCATATTTTCTTGCTACTTCATAACATTCTCTAGATTTAATTGCTGGATTTTCCCAATCAGCATAATTGATTTGTAATTGGACAAATTCCATCTCTGGATGTTTTTGTAAGATTTCTTCTAATTCTTCTGGTGTTGAATGGAATGAGAATCCAATATGTTTTATTTTTCCTTCTTGTTTCTTTTCTTGAATCCATGACCACATATCAAAATCATCAAAAGCTTTTGTTCTAGATTCTCCTAAGTTATGTAATAAATAAAAGTCAAAATATCCAGCACCTGTTTGTTTTAATGATGTTTCAAATTGTTGAATAGCATCTTCTCTTGTTTTACAATTTATCCAGGCTGCATTTTTTGTTGCTAATTGAAACTTTTCTCTTGGATAACGTTCTACTAGTGCTTGTCTAATAGCATCTTCACTTCCAGCATATGCCCATGCTGTATCAAAATATGTAAATCCTGCTTCTAAAAAGTGATCTACCATTACTTTTGTTTGTTCAACATCAATTTTATCATCTTTCATAGGTAATCTCATTAATCCAAATCCTAATTTTTTAATATCTTCTCCTAAATATGACATTTTTATTCCTCCTTAATTATTTCGGTTTTATATTTCAGTCTTACTTTTCTTTATGTTTTTAACCATTAATCTAACTTATTATATTCCTCATCTGTTACAGGATCACACCATTCATTTGATGTATCTTCTCCTGGTACTTCAAATGCTAAGTGGCTAAACCAACAATCTTTTTTGGCTCCATGCCAATGTTTTACATTTGCTGGAATAACTACTACATCTCCTGGTTTTAAACTTCTTGCTTCTTTTCCTTCTTCTTGATACCAACCTTCTCCATCAACACAAATAAGGATTTGTCCACCACCTGTGCTTGCATGATGAATATGCCAATTATTTCTACAAGCTGGTTCAAATGTTACATTTGCAATAGATATTGCTGATTCTCCTGGTTTTGTTAATGGGTTTAAATAAGAATTCCCTATAAAATATTGTGCAAATCCTGTGTTTGGTTCTCCTAATCCAAACATTCCTCCATGTTCTGTTTTGTTTTCATTACTCATAATTTTTTCCTCCTTCAATTTTATTATTTCTAGTATTCGTAAAGTACCACATATAGCAAGGTTAGGTCTCTTATATCTCCCGAGCAAAGCAAGTGATATGTGTTTTGGCACTTATTTTGAATACTAACTTAGTAAAACGCCTTTCTTACATCAATTTTTTATCTAATATGTTTTTATCATATAAATCAATTTTATAATTCAACCTATTATATGCTTCTTGCATAGCATCAAGTTTTTCTTTTAAGATTTTTCTTTGTTCTACTAAAATTTCTCTTCTCTCTTTTACAGTTTTATCTCCGCCTTCAAATAGTTGTAAATATCTTTTTAAGAAACTAATTTCTAACCCCGCTGCTCTCATACATTTTACAAATTGTATTCTTTTTATATCCTCTTCCGTATAGTTTCGAATACCATTTTCCCCTTTAGAAATTGGCCCAATTAATCCTTCTCTTTCATAATATCTTAGCGTATCTGTTGTTAATCCAAACTCTTTAGCCACTTCTGATATTTGCATCATATCGCCTCCTTCCTATTATTTTATTGCCATTTATGTATTTTATTTCTATTGTAATTTTACTTTCACTTATTATATATCACTTAGAGTTTACTTTAAGTCAATACCTTTTATATATTTTTTTATTTTTTTATCCAATTGGGGACGTTTCTGTTTGGGACATAAAAAAAGGGAAAAATGAGTCCGTCCCCAAAATCCCTTTTTATCGATTAGTATTAGTATTTGTATTTGTATTCGTACTTGTATTTGTATTAGCATTTGTATTTCTACTTCTATTTCTATTTAATGGTGTCCATAAACCTAATGTTTCTTTTGGCACTTTTCCATGATTCGTACATTGTTCTGGAAGATTGTCTTCTGTGAAAATTTCTGTATATGTATTTGTGCAATTTCTTGATGCCAAACAACCAGTTGTTCTACATACAGTTCTTTCTACAATACCTTCAGGTCTTACAAAAGTAGCACTTGGTAAATCCTTATGTATGTCTGTCATAACTGCATCCCAAATTTGTCCTGCCGGATTCCCACTAAAATATACAGTTTCACTATTATCATATCCATACCAAGTTGCTGCAGAATAATATGGTGTAAAACCACAAAGCCATCTATCATAATCATTATCTGTTGTTCCTGTTTTTGCTGCTACATCCATTCCTGGAATTGCACAATATGTTGCCGTTCCTCCTGATTTCACTGGCTCTTGTATAATTGTTTTCATAATATATGCATTTTGTGTAGAAATGACTTGTCTTGTTTCTTGTTTTGGCGTTAAGACTGTATTTCCATCAGCATCAGTAACACTTGTGTAAAATGTTGGTGTAATATACACACCGTCATTAGCAATTGTTCCATAGGCTGATGCCATTTCTAATGGGCTAACCCCACTTGTCATTCCTCCTAATGCTAAACTTAATACATTATCTGTCACAGGATCTAATGAACTAATTCCCATATTTTGCAAATATTCTAATGATTTTTTTGGTGTTAATTCTACCATAATCTTAACAGCTGGTATATTTTGTGAAGTTCTAATAAAGCTCCTTATATTAATTAATCCTTTAAAGTTATTATAATTTTTAGGTTCATAGTTTTTTCCAAATCTTGTACTACTATCATCATAAACCGTTGCAGCTGTTATAATCTTTTCTTGTAATGCTGGTGCCACATCTGCTAAAGGTTTAATACTAGAACCTGTTTGTTTTTCCATTTGAGTAGCTCTATTCCATCCAGCGCTTGTTTTTTCTCCAAATCCTCCTGCAACTGCTACTACATTTCCTGTTTTATAGTCAACAATTGCCATTCCTGACTGACTATGTTCATTTAATAATGTTCCATCATTATTTTTTTCTCTTCCTTTTATGATATATTTTTCTTTTGCATATTCTTCTTCTAATCGATTTTGTATATTTAAATCCACTGTAGAATGAATTGTAAGCCCACTACTATATACATAGTTTTTCGCCATTTGCTCTGTCATATTTTTTTCTTCCATAACTTGTTCTACAACTTGTGAAATGACTGCATCTGTATGATATGAAAATACACTTCCACCCATAATTTCTCCTGTACCAAACTGTAGACCATTTTGTACTTCTGTCACTGCATTTTGATATTCTTCTTCAGATATATATCCTAATTCTTTCATTTTATCCAAAACGGTTATTGTTCTATTTTTTATCTTTTCTGAATTGTCTACAGCTGTATTATATGGGTTATATGAATTTGGTGAATGATTAATTCCTGCCATAAAAGCACATTCTGCTAAAGATAAATCCTTTGCACTTTTATTAAAATAATATTCAGCTCCAAGCTCTACTCCATGTAAATTATTCGCTCCAACAAATAATATGTTTAGATATAATTCTAATATTTGTTCTTTTGATATCATTCTTTCTACTTGATAAGCTCTTTGCCATTCTCTTATTTTTCTTTTAATTCCTTCAATTCCTGTACTTTCATTATCATTGGTTATATTTTTAACTAATTGCTGTGTAATGGTACTTCCACCATAACTACTTGTTCCTTTTAATAATGTATTGGCAATTGCCCCTGCTGTTCTTCTAAAATCCACTCCACTATGTTCATAAAATCTTTCATCCTCTATTGCAATATATGCATTTGGTAAATCATCTGCCATATCTTCTAATGTAATAATTTTTCTTTTCTCATCACCACTTAAATCTGCAAGCACTGTACCATTTTGATCTACAATAACAGAATTAGAAACTTTTATTTCTAAATCTTCTTTACTCATTTGTATGTCTTCATTCCCATACCATCCTAATAATAGACCTGCAAATCCCCACATTCCTGCAATTAGTAGTAATAATAGTAAAATAATTAGTATCAAGAAAAACTTTATAAAGAATTTTAATATTCTATGTTTTTTTCGTTTTTCCTCTTTCCTTGCTTTCTTTTCTCTTTTAGCTTGGAGTTTTTCTTCTTTTTTCTGCTTTTTATGTATTTTATGTTTTTTATTTGTTTCTACTTTTCTCCACTCATCATTTTTCTGTTCAATATCTTCTTTAAATTGTTCTTCTTTATCTTGATTTTTTGTTTTCTTTATTTTTTCATTTTTCTTTTTTTCTTTTTTGTTTTTTATTCTTTTTTCTTTTTTCTCTTTTCTATTAGCTTTCTTTTTTTCTAATGTTTGTTCTTTCTTTTCTTTGTTTTTTTGCCTTTCTTTTAATAAAACGGCAATCTCAAGTTTTTTTTCATTTTTTTCTTGCTCTACTCTATGATTCTCTTCTTTTATTTTATCAGTATTCTCTAAATTTTCTGTTTCTTTCTTTATTTCATTATTAGGTACATATATTTTATCTTTTTCTAAACTTTCTTTAAAATTGTTACTTTCAGCCTTATGATCTATTTTCCTTGAAGTGCTATTTTTTACTTTTTTATGCATTCTTTTTCTATTTAAATTTTGTTTATTATGATTCTTACTACTTCTCTTTTTCTTCTTTTTTTTCATGCCTTATCCCTCCTTTTGCAATATTTTCTGCTAATTTTAGCACCCCAATTATTATTCGTATATGGATTCTTACTTTAAAATATATTTTATGAATATTACAACATTTTTCCTAAAAATGCAATTACATTTTATCACATTTTTCCTTAAATTACCATATTCTTTTTAGCTTTTTAAGAATTTTTATTTCTTTTATTCTTATTTTTCTAAATTAAAATTCCAGTTTTATAAAAAGGACTACTATTTATAGTAGTCCTAAAAATAAAAGGGGATGTTTTTTTCGTACCAAATGCTTTTTGGGGCAAATGGTACTTTTATTGTTAATGAGTGTATCACTTTAAGTCGACTCCAAGTCAATACTTTTTTATATTTTTTTATAAAATGTAAAAACTGAAGTAAAATTCATCACTTCAGTCTTTGATTTTTCTAGCCTTCACATTCTCTTTATCTTCTAATTTTTTATATTTTACTTTTCGACAAATTCTTCGTACTTTCTGCAATTCTTCCCCTTTCATTTTCAAAATTCTTTTTGGTTACTCCAATATAGTCTACTACTTCTGTATGTAAAAACTTGGATAAATTTTTCATAGAAAGTAATGTATTTTCGGTTCCATCTCCACTTCCACCGGCACATGCAATACATAACATTTCTTTCCCTTTTAATTTTGAATTCTCGTTGAAAGATTGACATCTTTTTAATCTATCAAAAAATGTTTTTGCTGATTCACTCATTTCATAAAAATACACGGGTGAAACAATAATAAAATTATCATATTCTCCTATCTCTTCTTGTAATTTATTGAAATCATCTTCTATTCTACAGATATGTTCTTCTAAACAGATGCCCCAACCTCTTTTACCACAAGCCTCACACTTTTTTATGTTATATTGGTTTAACACAATCCATTTTGTCTGAACATTTAAATCTTGTAATGTTTTTATACAAATATCTACACAGGAATTTGTTAATCCTATCTTATTCGGACTTGAACTAATAATCATTGTTTTCATCTATATCACCTAACTCTTACTTTCTATTTTTAATATTTCTTCATAAATCTCTTTCCAATTTTTTACTCTCACAATATTATTTCCTTGATGGATGTCTTGATTCATCTTTGTGGTCATTAAAATACTTTTTATACCATTTTCAGAAAGTTCCTTACAAGTATCATAACTATCTTCTATAAATAATTCTATTTTATTTTCTTTGGCTGCTTTTAATTTATCACTTGCATTTATGATTAGCTTGTCATATGGTATATGATTTTCATCTAAAGATTGTTTTGTTATTTTTTCTGTATGACAATCTTTTACATTTGTTAGTCTGGCTGTTATAAAATAAATTTCATGTCCTTTTTCTTTTAATTTTTGACATACTGTATCGGCATCTTCCATCATCTCACACTCTCTTAAGACATCTTTATAATACCTATCAAAAAAATCAAACTTTTCTTCATCATTCCAACCATAAATTGCTTTTAAGTAGTATCGATTTTGAATTAAGCCTAAACTATTTTTAACCATTTTCTTTCCCAATACTTGTGAATGATAAATATCTGCATATTTTATCATTGCATTGACTGTCACAAATGTTGTATCATCTATATCCATTCCTATTCTCATTACGCATTCTCCTTTAAATAGGTATCTATTACTTTTTCTAGCTCATCATATTTTCCGGTATAAGCATGGTCTGCATCTTTAATAACTTTAACTTCACAATTCTTTATATTGTTTTGTAAGTAATATATAACATCTTCTATTGGTTGTGTTAAAACACATTCATCTTTATCTCCAAATGGAATAAAGACAGGAATTTCTATTTGATTTAAAATCGGACTTTTTTCTTCTCTTTCTCTGTATCTAAAAAAGTCACATGTACAATTATATAATAAATCTGTATAAAAGGTTTTGGCACTAATTTTACCATTGACAAATACACAAAAATCAATTAATTCCTCTTCTTTTCCATTTTCAATCAATTCTTTTGCTTTGCTAATACAGGTTTGATAATCTTTTCCTGTATAATTTTCTACTTCTTTTGGAATGTCACAAGGTGCTAATAATACCATCATTTTGATACTTTCATCTTGTTTTTGTGTATAATAATAGACTGCTTTGTTACAACCATAACTATGTCCTTCTAATACAATATGATTATATCCTCTTTCTTTTACCCAGTTTACAAT
The DNA here is from genome assembly GCA_944392665.1 of uncultured Clostridia bacterium. Lineage (GTDB taxonomy): Bacteria > Bacillota > Clostridia > TANB77 > CAG-508 > CAG-269. The sequence goes on from CALXXJ010000015.1 coordinate 29,092, forward strand.
CCCTTCTATATCTAATACGCAATCCTCAAAAAGTTCATAACTACTACCTTTAATCACAAATTCATTGCCTTTATGCATTTCTGTAATGTAGTTCATTCCTCTATTATTAAATGGTAAAAAAGCATAGCCATTATTGGTATACACTCTTGCTAAATTGTCATTAAATTCATCTTCATAAAAGTTTCCACTCATTCCATGAATATGAATAACAATTTTATTGGTTGGTATATCTGGTGTATATAGTAATCCTGGTAATTGTATTCCATCTGTCGAATATGGTCTTATTAATTCTTGATTCATAAAAGAAGCCTCCTTTTATATTAAATCATTTTTTCTGGTATCTTTATGTGAATCTTCTGTAAATGGTGGACTCATAATCTCAATCATCTTTAAGTTTCCTTTAAATGCAAATTCTGTTTGGATAGGTATTTCTATAGTATCACCTTTCTCAATAGCATATATTTCATTATTAATATTAGCTACTCCTAAGCCTTCAATAATATAGTAGAAATGTGTACATTTTGTCTCAATTTGATAAAATTCATGTCCTTTATGCATATCAATATAATCTACTTCCACTCCTAAAGTCTTTTCACTTAATATATATCCATCAAAATAACCTTCTTTTGAAAATGTTGGTTTATCTGGAAATTTCTTTATATATTCTCCCATTTTTTTACATTCTCCTTTACTTCTATTTTCCTAAATATTCTGTGTCATCAAAAACTTCTAATGGAAATATTTTGTTTTCTTCTAAATCTTTTAAATGCGCTATGTTGATATCATAACTTCTTAACTCTTCTTTAGACATACTTTTTATTGTATCAATATCTATCCATTGCACATCTAAGATTTCATCTGTATCAAATGTTATATTTTCCTCTATGACATCTGCTGTAAATTTCACCAATATTCTTGTCCCTTCTGGTTTATTAAATGAACATATTGGCAATACGCCTGTTAATTTCACTTTACATCCTGTTTCTTCAAATGTTTCTCTAATTGCAGCATCTGTTATTTTCTCTCCCTCTTCCATATGTCCTGCTGGATAATTCCACTGTCCATAACATTTCTTTTGTGCTTCTTTTACCATAAGTATTTTATTTCCTTTTTTTACAATACAACCTGCTATAACTACCATACGATTTTCCTCCGTTTCATTTTATTGCCTTTACTATATCATATATCTTCTTTTTTCTCAATCTATACAGTCTATATTAACAAAAAATACCTAAAAATATTAGGTATCTATCTTTATTCACTATTCTTTACAAACATAATTTGTTGTTTTATTTTATCTTCTCTTTTTTCTTCAAATCTATATAATTCTTTAAAACCATACTTTTCATGTAAACGAATAGATGGTATATTATTTACATTGATGCAACTATATATTGTATAATTGTTAAATTTGTCTAATACATATGCTAATAACTTTTTAGCAATCCCTCTTCCCATAAATTCTTTTCTAGTAACCACTTCCCAAATATACACAACATTTTTTGTCATATTTTCTATTTTGTTTGGAAAGCCTTCTATCTCACAAAAATTATTTCCTTGATATACAGCAATATATCCGCGCTGGAACATTTTCTTCTAAATATACTATCTTCAATATTTTGTTATTTTTTAAAAGTGTGTTATTACTTTCTTCTGAAATATATCCACTATTATTTTCTTTCCATATTTTTTGAATATCTTCTAAATATTGATTTTCAACTATCATTTATTTCTCCTTGTTCGATAAAAATATGTAGCTATATAATACAATCTACACATTTATCTTTTACATTTTTCTTTTTTATATGTACTAATTTATATGTTTATTTTTGTTATTGAAAGTTTGATTATGTAAAAAAGCTACTAATTTTCCAATCTCTCTATCAAAAATTTCTTTTGACACTTCTAATTTTAAAATATCTTTTCTTAATGTTGGTAGTAATTCTAATATTTTTTCAAATCTACAATCATTCTTTATGCATTCTTTCCATCGATTTATTCCTACAAAATCAATCTTATCTGCATCTCTCACAACAATTCCTTCTATTGTTTCAGGCCCTTCTTTCCAACTATGTTTATATATTGCTTTATAACACGCTTCTATGAAATCTTCATCATAATTTTGTTTTTCCATTTCTATTTTTAATTCATTTGCACTAATTAATTCATGCCCTTTATTTTGTTGTATTCTCCCTATATCATGCCAATATGCTGCAATCATGCATACTTCTTTATTAGCTTCATGCTCTGTTTCTAATATTTCTTTTGAATATTCTACCACATCTAAGACATGCACTAAATTATGTTTTGGATCTTTAGATAATTTCATCTTCTCTATAGCTATGTTTATTAGCTTTTTGTGTTTTCTTTCTATTTCTATGTATTGATTTTCCATGTTTTTCCTTTCCTTTGATTATTTATCCTTCATACTCTATTGGAAATCCAGTATCTTTTAATGCTTGAATTCCTTTTTCCAAAAGTTCTTCTTTTATCATAATATAATCTTTTGAAAAAGTAGAAACGATTAATATGTTCATACCTTGATTAGCAATCACTTCAGCAATTTTAGCTAAGAATCCTACTGTTTGAAATGGTACAGCTGGTTTGAATTCAATCAATTTATAATCTCCCACAATTTCTAAGGCATTTAATTTTTCTACATTTGCTTTTTCCGTTATAACTGTGATTTCATCTTTATCTTTTGAAACCATAAAGTGTATATCTGGTTTTTCCAATTTATCTGTTTTTACATATACATAAGTTCCTTTCATAACGGTTGCAATACTTTTAGGAATCGCTTCTTTTACGTCCATAGTACTCCTCCTTTAATTTTTACTATATTCTATTATTCATAGCCATTTTACCATTTATTGTTAGAAATAGCAATTATATATCATATATCTTTTAATAAAAAATATCAGCAGATATTTTCCATACCCGCTGATAAGTTTATTTTATAATATTAATGTCTAAAATGTCTCATTCCTGTGAAAATCATTGTAATTCCATATTCGTTGCATTTATCAATTGAATCCTGATCTCTTATAGATCCACCTGGTTGAATAATTGCTGTAATTCCAGCTTTATGTGCAGCTTCTACACAATCTGAGAATGGGAAGAATGCATCTGATGCAAGAACAGCTCCTTTTGTTACACCTTCTCCGATTAATTCTTCTGCATGTTCTACTGATTGCTCAGTAGCCCAAATTCTATTAACTTGTCCTGGTCCAATTCCGATTGATTGTTTATCTTTTCCAAGTGCAATTCCATTTGATTTTACATATTTTACAATTTTCCATGTAAATAACATATCTTCTAATTCTTTGTCTGTTGGTTTTCTATCTGTTACTACTTTGTAATCATCCAATAATTTTGAATCAATTGTTTGTACAATGACACCACCATTAATTTTCTTAATGTCTAAAGCATTTTCTGGTTGTTTTACTGTAATAGATGGTAATTCTAATACTCTTACATTTTTCTTTGTTTGTAATATTTCTAAAGCTTCTGGTTCATATGATGGAGCAACAATTACTTCTAAGAAGATTTCCTTCATTTCTTGTGCAATTGCTTTTGTAATTTCTCTATTTGCTACAACAATTCCTCCAAAAATTGAAGTTTTGTCAGCTTCAAAAGCTTTTTTCCATGCTTCATAAATATCACTACTGCTTCCTACTCCACATGGGTTTCCATGTTTACATGCAACAACAGTTGGTTCATCAAACTCTTTTAATAATTCTAATGCACCATTTGTATCATTAATATTATTAAATGATAATTGTTTTCCATTTAATTGTTTTGCAATTGTTAGAGAACCTTCACATTTTCCAATTTCTTTATATAATGCACCAATTTGATGTGGGTTTTCTCCATAACGCATTTCTTCTACTTTTTCATATGTTAAGGTTAATTCTTGTGGTAATGAATTATCTTTTCTTTCTTCTTTTAAGTATTTACATATCATAGCATCATAGCTTGCTGTATGTTCAAATACTTTATTCATTAAATAGAATTTTGTATCTAGTGATACTTCTCCATTTTCTTTTAATTCTGTTAATACTTTTTCATAATCATTTGGATCTGTTACAACTGTAACATCTTGGTAATTTTTAGCAGCGCTTCTAAGCATTGTAGGTCCACCAATGTCTATGTTTTCAATTGCTTCTTCTCTTTTTACACCTTCTTTTAATATGGTTTGTTTAAATGGATATAAGTTAACAACTACAAAGTCTATTGTATCTACATTTAACTCATTTAATTGTTCCATATGATTTGGATTACTTCTCATGGCTAATATTCCCGCGTGTACTTTTGGATGAAGTGTTTTTACTCTTCCATCTAAACATTCTGGAAATCCTGTATAGTCAGAGATTTCTGTTACTTTTACATCATTTTCTTTTAGCTTTTTGTATGTTCCTCCTGTTGATATAATCTCAACTCCTAATTTTTCTAATTCTTTTGCAAATTCTACAATTCCGCTTTTGTCTGAAACGCTAATTAATGCTTTCATAATTACCTCCTTAAATTTCTATGATTTATATTCTATATTTTGGCTTAAATATTTACACTGCACTACTATTATATAGCATAAAAGTGCTTTGGTCAAACATTTTTTGAATTTTATGTTAATTTTACAAATTCTTTTATAATATTAATATCTTCATAGGTTGTAATTTTTATATTGGTATAATCTCCTTCAACGATTTTTATTGGATATCCTTCTTTTTCAAGTAACATACAATCATCTGTTACATCATCATTTTTATATTTTTCATGCATATTGAATAATATGTTTCTATCAAAACACTGTGGTGTTTGAATTATCCATGTATTCGCTCTTACAGTTGTTTTGACAACCACTTGATTTTCATCTGTAATTTTAATGGTGTCTTTTGATTTCACCCCAACTGTCACTCCTTTAAATTCTTTCATACTTTCTATACATTTATCAATATATTTTTGCTTTATGGCAGGTCTTGCACCATCATGAATAATCACAATATCTGCAGTTGTTTCCTCTAAACAATTGTGAACAGATTCTTTTCTAGAATTCCCACCTACTACAATATGAATTGGCTTTTGAAAATTTTCTTTTTGTATGATTTCTTTTACGGTTTCTATTTCATCTTGTTTTACTGCTACCACAATATTATCAATATATGTATTATTATCAAATGCATTTAAACTGTAGAATAACACTGGTTTTCCATTAACATCTTCAAAATTTTTATTTCTATTTTGTCCATATCTTGTACTATTTCCTGCTACTAAGATAATGGCTGTTACTGTTTTTCCTTCTCTCAAAACATTTCCCCCTTTTTTACATTATATGATACGCAAATATATGTCAGATATTTATCTTTTAGTGCTATATAGCCATCTTTTGCTGATTGTTTATCTTTAAATATCCCATAAACACAAGAACCAGATCCTGTCATCAATGCCTGTAATGCTCCATTTTTTATCAATTCTTTTTTTATGTCTTGAATAATTTCTTTTTCTTGTATGACTTCTTCAAATACATTGTATAAATTATTAGCCAGTAATTGAATATCTTTGGTTTCTAATGCTTTTATTATATCATCTGTTGTATGTAATTGCTGTATATCTTCTTCTGTATCTAGTTTTTGATACATTTCTTTTGTATTACAAGCTATTTTAGGTTTAATGATTACCATATAATATTTAAAATCGGTATCTATATTGGTAATGATATCTCCTATTCCTTCTGCTTTTACTGGTTTGTTATAAAAACAAGGAACAACATCTGCACCTAAACTTTTTCCTAGAGACTCTATCTCTTTCTTTGTTAACTTTAGGTCAAATAACTTATTCATGGCGATGATAAATGCAGCACAGTCTGTGCTTCCTCCAGCCATTCCTGCTTGCATAGGAATCTTTTTGTTAACAGTCACTTCAATTCCTGTAATGGTTTTATATTGTTCTTTTAATTTCACATATGCTTTATAAATAATGTTTTCTTTTGCCTCTAATTCCTTCACATTAATGTTTAATTTGAAATCATCTGTCTGTATTTTTTTTATATAAATTTCATCATATAGATTTATCTTTTGAAATACAGATTCCAAATTATGATAATTGTCTTCTCTTTTTCCTAATATTTCTAAATTCAAATTTACTTTTGCTCTCGCTTTTATATAGATTTTTTTCATATATCATCTTATTCCTTCCTAAGACACGAATCTAGTTTATTTTACTCTACTGTAATGCAAGTAAAGACACTAATTCCATTACCTTTCCCAAACTCTGTTAGTGCTTCTCCTGAAGTAGCTGTTATCCCAATACAATTTTCATTAATTTTTAATATTCTTGCTATATTTTTTCTCATTTCTTCTACTTTAGGACTTATTTTCGGTGTTTTACATTCTATAGAAATCGATAGATGTATAATTTTATTATCTAAATATTTTAGGGCTTCTTTTAGATATTCTTCACTATTGGTTATACCTGTTTTACACATTTCATCAGAAACTTTTCCAAGTATATTTTTACATGTAATTCCTGAAATGGCATTTGTAATCGCATGTAAAACAACATCCCCATCACTATTGGCCACAATTGAAAAATTCTCGTCGAATTCCACTCCTCCTAATAACAATTTCTTATCTGTATTTGTATAATCTATTCTATGACTATCTTGTCCAATGGCTACTTTCATTTTTTCCTACCGTTCCTTTCTTAAAACATAATCTAATTGGAAAGAATTAAATATATTGTCATTCTTTTAATCTTTTCCTCTTTATAGCATACTTAATCCTTTTCATTTTATCATACCCTATACCTTTATACAAGCAATTTTCTTACTAAAAACATTTTTAACTTTCTTAGAATATATCTTCTATGCAACAAAAAAAGTTAAAGTAGTCATTTCTTATTTTGACTTACTTTAACTTATGTTTATTTTATGACTTTTCTACATCTTTTTCTTCTATTTTTGGTTTCCTATTAAAAAAGTTTTCATAAATTTCTTCTAATTTACTTATTTTCTCCTCTGGATATTGATTACTTGTTTTTAATCTTCCTATTTTTGCTTGTAGCCATCTTTTATAATATTGATAGCCATCTATTCTTTCCATAAATTCCAATTGTTGAAGAATTCGATACACCTCTCCTGTCCATGTATATCCTCTTACCTTATCATAAGTGAGTCCTCTTACTCTAGCATCCTCATTACATCTATCATTAAAAAATATTCCTCTTTTAAAAAATAATAATACACCTTTTTCATCTTGATTTTCTTCATTTTGATTTTCACTATTTTCTTCATCTTCATTTTGATCTTTACCTTGCAAACGTTGCAATATTTCTTCAATCATTTCATTTATCTCTTCCTTTTCTTCAGTTCGCAAAGAGTAATCAAATCTACCATCTTCTCCATCTAATACATATATAAATCTATATAATTGTTCATAAATTTTAGCCGTCTCTCTTTTCCAGATTTCTATTTTCTCTTCTTTTGTCGGGAAAAATTCCCCATTTGCTAATTCTAAATATTTATTTGTTAGGTCACGGTTTGTATAATACATAATCCCTTCTAATAAGTCGTATCTATTTTCCATTCCATGCAAAAAATATTGGTCAAATTTTTTTTCATCAAATTCTCTATATTTTTTTAGTAAATTTTCTATTTCTTGTTCATTTTGTCTAATAACACCATAGGTATAGCTTGTACTTGGCGTTAATTGCGTTCTATCTACTGTTTTAATATCTTGCCATGTAAACCCCTCTTTTTTCCATGCTTCTATATCTGCTGAGTTTCCTGTTTCTAAGATAGATAAATAAGATAAAGTAAGACATGGCTTGTCTTTTGTTACATTTGGCATATCTAATCTTGTATATAGAAGTTTTTTTATATCCACGTCCATTCTTCCATCGAAGTTTTCTGTCATTTTTCTTACTTCACTTCTAAAATTGGTTCTGTCCTCATCACTGTCAACTAAAACTTGTATATTTTCTAAATTTCCTTCTGTATTTCCCTTTGTAGTTTTTAATAACCATTTTCCATCTATTGAAAAAATATTGTTTTCTACTCTTATAGAAATATCAGTAGAACTATCAACTAAACACCAACCCATGTTTTTTGTTATTTCCCTTAATTGCTCTCTATCTCTAGGTTCCTTTATATTTAATTCCATGTTAACTACCTCTTTTATTTTCTTCTCCGTTTATTTCTCCATTTATTTTTTCTTTAGTAGTTAATTCAGATATATCATATGAATATTAAATTATCAATAGTTTTTCTATTTCTTTTTTAATTTATTTCATTTATTATTTTGAATTTATTAATTACATTTATGTGATTTTGCTTAATTTTCAATCATATCCTTTAAATTATGAGAAACTAATTTTAAATCTTGAATAGAATTTCCTTTTATAACATACGGCATACAATGTTCTATTTTTAAATGAAATATTTTTTCTTTAGGCTCAATATGAAACATATTAAAAAATAGACATCTAATTGCATGAAAATGAGAAAATATTCCTATGGTTATATCTTCTTGAAAATCTAAAGAATCTAAAAATTTTCTACATCTTTTGCTTACATCTGTATAATTTTCTCCTTCTGGTGCTTTTTGAACAAAATCAGTTCTAAATTTATTGAAATCCTCATCAACTATATATTTTCTATATTCTTTGGAAGTCAATAAATCTTTTTTCTCTTTTCCTTCAAAAATTCCTAAACATCGTTCTTTCAATTCTTCACATACATTTAATGAATATCCTGGTTTTGCTAACTTTGCAGTTTGTATTGCTCTATTTAAATTGGAACAATATACCTTTTCTATTTCTTTTACGATTTCATTGTTTGCTAAACTACTTGCTTGTTTTCTTCCTAATTCTGTTAGGTCTGTCATTCTATTGTTTAGTGCTCCTGTATATAAAGCTGTTCCGTTATCATTTATAATGTTTGCCATTGTTTGACCATGTCTTATAATTACTATTTTCATTTTCTTTCCCCTTATCTTTCAAACTCATCCATTTTACTTTTAAAAAACTCATAAAAATATCTTACATTTTCAAGTTCGTTCCATTTTTGTACTTCAT
>CALXXJ010000016.1 GCA_944392665.1 uncultured Clostridia bacterium
TTAAGAGCTATCTTTGGTGAAAAAGCAAGAGAAGTAAGAGATACATCATTAAGAGTACCTCATGGAGAAGCAGGAACCATTGTAGATGTTAAAATCTTTACAAGAGAGAACTCAGATGAATTAGGACCTGGTGTTAACCAAATTATTAGATGTTATATTGCAACAAAGAGAAAAATATCTGTTGGAGATAAAATGGCAGGACGTCATGGTAACAAAGGTGTTATCTCAAGAGTATTACCAGAAGAAGATATGCCATTTATGCCAGATGGTACACCAATTGATATCTTATTAAACCCTCTTGGAGTTCCATCTCGTATGAATTTAGGGCAAGTACTAGAAGTTCACTTAGGAGGAGCTGCAAAAGCATTAGGATGGCATGTATCTACACCAGTATTTGATGGTGCGACACAAGAAGATGTTGAAAAATTATTAGCAGAAGCAGGAATGAATAAAGATGGTAAAACAACACTATATGATGGTAGAACAGGAGAACCATTTGCAAGCCCAATTACAGTTGGTGTTATGTATATGTTAAAACTACATCACTTAGTAGATGATAAAATCCATGCTCGTTCAACAGGACCATACTCATTAGTTACACAACAACCTCTAGGAGGAAAAGCACAATTTGGTGGACAACGTTTTGGAGAAATGGAGGTTTGGGCATTAGAGGCTTATGGTGCATCATATACATTACAAGAAATGTTAACAGTTAAATCTGACGATGTTGTCGGAAGAGTAAAAACCTATGAAGCTATCGTTAAAGGTGAAAATGTTCCAGAACCAGGTGTTCCAGAAAGCTTTAAAGTATTAGTAAAAGAACTTCAATCTTTAGGATTAGATGTTAGATTATATTCTGAAGATAACCAAGAATTAGAATTAAAAGAAAACATAGAAGACGGAATTGAATATGACCCAGAAAAAGAAAAGAAATATCTAGCTGAAGATGAAGTGGTAGCAGAGGGAGACCTAGATGATGGTTATACAGAAGAGAGTACAGAGGACGACATTTTATTAGAAGATGAAAATGAATCATTAGACGACGGAAATGATGAGTTGTTTGAAGGACTAGATGATGAAGATGATGAGATGTTCTTTGGTAGTGATTTGGCAGGAGATAATTTGGATAATGATAATGACATTATTTAAAACGAACTAAAGTAAACGAATGAAAAGCAGCATCTAAAACGAACTAAATCAGGCATCTTACGTCGTTAATTCGAGAAAATGGAGGAAATATGGCAACATTCGTAGAAAGAATTGATAGTGAATCTAACTATACAAAAGTATTTAACGTAATAAAATTAGGATTTAAAGATGGAGAAATCTTTAATAGACAATTAGTAACAGAAAAATATATGCAGCATTATGAAACACAAGACAGAGGAGAAGCAAATCGTGTTATTAAACAAGAACTAGAAAGAGTTATAACCAATTTAGCTTCTTACTCAAAAGTTAAACGATTATCTAATGGACAATATGTATTATGTTTAAAAAAGAAATCAAAAGAAGAACAGATACATGAAGAAAAAGGAATGACAATATAATTGAATAAATTCTAAAAAGGAAAGGGGCGACAGGAGGGAATTGCACCAGCAGTGGCTAGACCTCTTCACCTGTTTTAGAATTACCCAAGTGAACATTAGGGACGTGCCAAATCGTTCAAAAATTGAACAAAAGGGACAGACCTAAATGTTTTAAAGATTAATAATTAATAGGGGTCTGTCCCTTTTGGTCAATTTTTAAAAAATTTACATTTTTCAAAAATATCAAAAAATGCACCAATTTGGCACGTCCCTATTGTTCAAGGGGGAAATAAAGTGGACGAATTAGATATTTTTAATAAATTAAAAATAGGAATTGCATCAGATGAAAAAATCAGAGAATGGTCAAAAGGTGAAGTAAAAAAACCAGAAACCATTAACTATAGAACATTGAAACCAGAAAAAGATGGATTATTCTGTGAAAGAATATTTGGTCCAACAAAAGACTGGGAATGTCATTGTGGTAAATATAAAAGAGTAAGATATAAAGGAATTGTGTGTGATAGATGTGGTGTTGAAGTAACCAAATCAAAAGTAAGAAGAGAAAGAATGGGGCATATTGAACTTGCAGCACCAGTTGCACATATATGGTATTTCAAAGGAATTCCAAGTAGAATTGCCTTAATGCTTGATATCTCACCAAGAAATCTAGAAAGAATTATATATTTTGCTTCTTATGTTGTAATTGACAAAGGTTCAACAAACTTAGAAAAATGTCAAGTATTAAATGAAAAAGAATATCATGAAGCAGAAGAAAAATATGGTAGAGGTTCTTTTAAAGCAAAAATGGGAGCAGAAGCTTTAAGAGAATTACTAGAACAAATTGATGTAGAAAAATTATCTGCACAAATTAGAAAAGAATTAGAAAATGCAAGTGAGCAAAAGAAAAGTAAATTAATAAAAAGATTAGATACTGTAGAAGCATTCAGACTTTCAGGAAATAGACCTGAATGGATGGTTATGAATGTAATCCCAGTTATTCCACCAGATTTAAGACCAATGGTACAATTAGATGGTGGTAGATTTGCAACATCAGATTTAAATGATTTATATAGAAGAGTTATCAATAGAAATAACAGATTAAAAAGATTATTAGAATTAGGTGCACCAGAAATTATTGTTAGAAATGAAAAGAGAATGTTACAAGAATCTGTAGATGCCTTAATTGATAATGGAAGAAGAGGTAGACCAGTAACAGGAGCTGGAAATAGACCATTAAAATCTTTATCAGATTTATTAAAAGGTAAACAAGGACGTTTCCGTCAAAACTTACTTGGAAAACGTGTTGACTATTCAGGACGTTCTGTTATCGTAGTAGGACCAGAACTTAAAATCTATCAATGTGGACTTCCAAAAGAAATGGCTGTAGAATTATTCAAACCATTTGTTATGAGAGAATTAGTTGGAAGAGGAATTGCACAAAATATCAAAAATGCAAAAAGAATGGTAGAAAGATTAAGACCAGAAGTATGGGGAATATTGGAGGAAGTTATTAAAGATCATCCAGTTATGTTAAACCGTGCGCCTACACTACACAGATTAGGTATTCAAGCATTTGAACCAGTATTAGTAGAAGGAAGAGCAATCAAACTTCACCCATTAGTTTGTGAAGCATTTAATGCTGACTTTGACGGTGACCAAATGGCTGTGCATTTACCATTATCACCAGAAGCACAAGCAGAATCAAGATATCTAATGCTTTCAACAAATAACTTACTAAAACCACAAGATGGTAAACCAGTAGCTGTACCAAGACTAGACATGATTCTAGGAAGTTACTATCTAACAATGGTATTAGATGGAGAAAAAGGTGAAGGAAGTTATTATAAAGATCCAGAAGAAGCTTTAATGGCATTTGAAAATCACGAAGTAGGAATTCATGCTAAAATCTTTGTTAGAGTTTCTAAAGAAATTGATGGAGAAATTAAAACAAAGAAAATAGAAACAAGTGTTGGAAGAATTATCTTCAATCAAGGAATTCCACAAGACTTAGGATTTATTGATAGAAAAGAAGATCCATTCCAATACGAAATTAGTTTCCCAGTTATGAAAAAATCAATGGGAAATATCATAGAGAGAGTTATTAGAACACATGGATTAACTGAATCAGCAGAAGTTATTGATTATATCAAAGCCTTAGGATTTAAATATTCAACTTTAGCAGGTATTACATTCTCAATGAGTGATGTGCAAGTACCAGAAGCGAAGAAAGGATTATTACAAGAAGCAGATAGCAAAATTGAAAATATCAGAAAACAATATGCAAGAGGTTTAATCACAAACGATGAACGTTATGGAGAAGTTATTAAAGTATGGGAAGATACAACAAACAAAGTTAGTGATGCCATGGAAGATAACTTTGATGAATTAAACCCAATCTATATGATGGTTAAATCTGGAGCCAGAGGTAACATGAGCCAGTTAAGACAAATTGCTGGTATGCGTGGATTGATGGCAAGTACAACTGGTAAAGCGGTTGAAATACCAATCAAATCATCATTTGCAGAAGGACTAGATGCCTTAGAATATTTCATTTCTGCCCATGGTGCAAGAAAAGGACTTTCAGATACAGCGTTAAGAACAGCTGACTCTGGATATTTAACAAGAAGATTAGTTGATGTATCACAAGATATTATCGTAAGAGAACATGATTGTGGTACAGATGATGGAATTATTGTTTACGATATTAAAGATGGACAACAAGTTATTGAAAAAATGCAAGAAAGATTATTAGGAAGATTCCCTGTTGAAGACGTATATAACCCAGAAACAAAAGAATTAATTGTTGATACAAACACGATGATTACAGAAAAAATTGCTGATGAAATTGTAGCAGCAGGAATTGAAAAACTAAAAGTACGTTCTGTACTTGGATGTCGTTCAAAACATGGTGTATGTCAAAAATGTTATGGTATGGGATTAGCAAGAAGAGATTTAGTATCAATAGGTGAAGCAATTGGTATTATTGCAGCACAATCAATCGGTGAACCTGGTACACAGCTTACAATGAGAACAATTCACTCTGGTGGTGTTGCTGGTGTAGCAGATATCACACAAGGTCTTCCAAGGGTTGAAGAGTTGTTTGAAGCTAGAAAACCAAAGGGACTTGCTATTATCTCAGAAATTGAAGGTAAAGTAAAAATCAAAGAAACAAAGAAAAAGAAAGAAGTTATTGTTACAGGAAAAGATAATTCAAAATCTTATACAATTCCATTTGGTTCAAAAATGAAAGTAAAAGAAGGAGATATGGTAGAAGTAGGAGAACCATTAATCGAAGGTTCAATTAACCCAGCTGAAATCCTAACATTAAAAGGACCAGAAGGTGTATATGAATACTTGATTTCTGAAGTACAAAAAGTATATAGAAACCAAGGTGTTGATATTAATGATAAACATATTGAGGTTATTGGTAGACAAATGCTTAAAAAAGTAAGAGTTGAAGATAATGCAGATACAGATATGTTCCCAGGTTCATTAATAGATATGTATGAATTTGAAGATAAAAACAATGAAGCTATTGCAGAAGGAAAGAGACCTGCAATTGGAAAAAGAGTATTACTTGGTATTACAAAAGCTGCTCTTGCAACAGATAGTTTCTTATCAGCAGCATCATTCCAAGAAACAACAAGAGTTCTTACAGATGCAGCTGTTAAAGGTAAAACAGATGACTTAGTAGGATTAAAAGAAAATGTTATTATTGGTAAATTAATTCCTGCAGGAACAGGTATGAAAAAATATCAAAATATTCATATTAATACAGAAAAAGAATTAGAACAAGTAGCAGATACAGAAAATATGTAGTAAAATAAAAAGTTGCCAAAGGGGACGTGCCTTTTTGGCAACTTTATTTTTATATCAATTTTTTCTTAATAAACTGTAAATAAACAAAAGTTGCCAAAAAGGCACGTCCCCTTTGGCAACTTTTATAAATTTTCAGATAATGTTTCATTATAGATTTGATCAATATTATTAATAGATTGCTCATATTCTTCTTTTATTTTATCCATTTCAGAAGTCTGAGATATAATTTTATTACTACTATTCATAAAAACACTCAAAACAATAATTAAAAAAAATAGCATAGCTAATAACACAAATAAAGTAATAGCACCAGTTTCTTTAGAAAAAAACGTTTTTACCATAAAATCCTCCTATTTAATCTTTTTATTATATTATGTAACAAAAAAATAAATTTAAGCATTTTTCTGTGTAATGTTGCTTTTTATTACATAGAAAAATCGCTTTTTCTTATGAAAAGAAAATAATAAATTTTTATGTATTTTCATTTTGAGTTGAATAACTTAAAACTTCATATTGTTTCTTATTCAATAAAAAGTCATAATTTATAAATTATGACTTTTAAAAAAAATGTTTAATTTTATTTAAGATTTTATGCCAAAAACTTTCTGACTGTATTTGTATATCTGTCGTTTCTACAGATTCTATATTCTTATTTATCTTTTTCCTCTTTTTCCTCTTAAAAATATCATCAGGACTATATAGATTTCTTTTTTCTTCTTACATTTTTAATAAATCGTAATTTTCTTTTGCAACGATTTTTTCTCTTTGAGTTGGAGTAGCCCAATAATCTCTGAATAAAACAGCAAATATAGCTCTTGCTATTTCAGATTTTTCCTGTTCTTCAAAAGACTTTGTTTTATCAATTTCATAATGATAATTTTTATCCATATTATGTAAAAAGTGAAGAATATTTTTAGATGGTATTTTCTTTACATCCTCAACTGGCATAAATTTTAATAATTCAATTACTTCTTTATAGGCACAAGCATATTCTGCACTTACCATGTAAAATCATTCCTTTCTATAAATCAGGGTAGCCATCATCTTCTTCATTTTCCTTTGAATGTTGGTTTAAATCTTCATCCAAAGAGGCATGGATAATATGTTGTATTATTTGTGGATTCGCATTTGAAGTGGATTTTCCCGCTTCATTTAAGGAAGTGAAAAATCTGTTAATAATAATGGAAAAAAGTTATAAACAAAGAAAATCATATTTAGTTGAATTTTTTTATAAAATATATTACAATAAAATTATATTATTGGTAATTTTGATAAATAGTAAGAATACATGAAAAAAATTTAATAATTATATTATTTTGACAACAAGAAAGGAAGTGTCAAGAAAAGAATAGAATGTGAAAAAAAATTTGGTTCAATAACATTAATTGTATTATTAGCAATGCGATTTTTTAATATTTGTGTAAAATAGTAATAAATAATATAAATACAATAAAAAAGAAATATAAGAAAGGGGAATACTTATGAAAAATAAAATTATTGCAAAATTTTCAGTGTTTCAAATTATTATTTTAATAGTAGTAATGTTAGCTACTTATCTAATATTTTTTAATAAAAATCAATCAGAAATAAAAAGAATTCAAGGAGAACAGCAAAAAGCGATTAGTGCATATGAAGTTCCCAATACTGCAAAAGAGGTTGTAGCAGATATGAAATTAGGATGGAATTTAGGAAATACATTAGATTCTCCTGATGGTCAAAATCAAGATATTGAAACAAGCTATTATGAAACCTTGTGGGAAAATCCAGTAACAACAAAAGAAATGATTACAGAGGTAAAAAATGCTGGCTTTAATGCAATAAGAATTCCAGTTACATGGTATGACCATGTATATTACGAAGATGATGCTGGAACTGTAACAAAAGACATTGATATTAATAATTTGACAGTTGAGCAAATAGGAAATATCAAAATCGAAGAAAAATGGATGCAAAGAGTAAAAGAAGTAGTAGACTATGCAAAAGAAAATACATTGTATATTATTTTAAATGTACATCATGATGTAGGAACAGGTGCTTGGCCTTGGATATTTGCTAGTACAGATAATACACAAAGAGCAAAATATGAAGCAGTATTAGAAATGTTATGGAAACAAATTGCAGAAGAATTTAAAGAATATGATAATCAATTATTATTTGAAGGATTTAATGAAATCATGATTGAAGGTGCTACATCATGGGTTGGTTCTTATGAAACTTCAAAAGTAACAAGTGCACATTTTGAGGCGGTTAATCGTTTAAATCAAAAATTTGTTGATACAGTAAGAAACACAGGTGGAAATAATAGTTCTAGATTTTTAATAGTAAATACATATGGAGCAGAAACTGTTGCAGAGGCACTTGACAATTTTGAACTACCAACTGATACGATAGCAAATCATTTAATTATTAGTGGACATTTATATGACTGGGGAGGACAATGTCAATCAGGAGATAATAACACAGTATATAATGCATTGAAAAGACTTCAAGAAAAAGCTGATAGTATAGGCGCAGGAGCAATAATAGGAGAATTTGCTTGCCGAATTGGTTATATAGGAGAGGGACAAGCAGCATTAGCAGATAATTATTATGTACGAACTGCAAAATCTATGGGAATTACTTGTTTCTATTGGGATGAAGGAAAAGGAAAAAATGCAACGATGAATTTACTAGATAGAGATACATTAAATTGGATATATCCTAGAGTAGTAGAAGGATTAGTTAAAGGGGCAGAAGGACAAGAATTATCAAGTGATGTTGTAGATTCAAATGTAGAACCAACTCAATTAACATTAAATACATCTGCTTTAACACTAGATTATAATTCAAAAGAAAGAGCAAATTTAATAGCCAATATACAACCAGCAAATGCGGGGAAATCTACACAAGTGACATGGAGTTCAAATAATACAAATATTGTAACAGTTAGTTCAACAGGTGTTTTAGCACCAAAAGGAATACCAGAATTAATTAATATACAAGGACCATTTGCAGGAGGAGAAGAAGGAACAGCAACAATTACAGCAACAATTACAAAAGAAGATGGAACACAAATACAAGAAAAATGTCAAGTCACAGTAACAAATAAAGTAAAAGGAAAGTTAAGTGAAGTAAATTTAGCAGACTTTAGCAATTGGAGAAAAGGATTTTATGATTGGCAAAAAGGATATTATTTTGCAAATGGTACAGATAGAATATGTGTAGATGGCTATTTAGAAGTTGAACCAAATCAACAATATGTAGCACAAATAACAGGAGAATATCTTGTTTTTACAGCTAGAGAAATAAATGAAAATCATGAGCTTGTAAAATCAACATTATTACGAAATGGAGATACTTTAACAACAGATAGCAATACAAAATATATTGCATTAAGTATGCATAAAATATCAGATACAAGTGAAGAAGCACAACCAATGACCTTAGATGATTTTGAAGATGCGTTCAATAAAAATATGCAAGTAGCTTTACTAGCAGATGGGCAAACACCAGAAGAAGTACATGTAACAGGAGTAACATTAGATAAAGATTTAATAGAACTTAAAGAAGGAGAACAAGCAACTCTAGTAGCAACTGTAACTCCTAACAATGCAACAAATAAAAATGTAACATGGAGATCAGAAAATGATGAAATAGCAACAGTAAATAATGGAGTTGTAACAGCTCAAAAAGAAGGAACAACAACAATTACTGTTACAACAGTAGATGGAAATTATGAGGATTCAGCAGATGTAACTGTAACAAAAGAGCCTATTGAAGAAAATGAAGTAGCTAAAATAGAAATAAAAAATGCACCAAGCAAAACAACATATATAAAAGGAGAAAACTTAGAATTAAGTGATGGAACAATTACAGTAACATATGAAGATGGAACAAGTGAAGAAATACCAATGACATCAAGTGAAGTACAAGTAACAGGATATGATAGTAATACAGTAGGAGAGCAAACATTAACAGTTACATATCAAGGACAAACCACAAGCTTTACAGTAACAGTAAGAAATGAAGTAACAAAAATAGAAATAAAAAATGCACCAAGTAAAACAACATATATAAAAGGAGAAAACTTAGAATTAAGTGATGGAACAATTACAGTAACATATGAAGATGGAACAAGTGAAGAAATACCAATGACATCAAGTGAAGTACAAGTAACAGGATATGATAGTAATACAGTAGGAGAGCAAACATTAACAGTTACATATCAAGGACAAACCACAAGCTTTACAGTAACAGTAAGAAATGAAGTAACAAAAATAGAAATAAAAAATGCACCAAGTAAAACAACATATATAAAAGGAGAAAACTTAGAATTAAGTGATGGAACAATTACAGTAACATATGAAGATGGAACAAGTGAAGAAATACCAATGACATCAAGTGAAGTACAAGTAACAGGATATGATAGTAATACAGTAGGAGAGCAAACATTAACAGTTACATATCAAGGACAAACCACAAGCTTTACAGTAACAGTAAGAAATGAAGTAACAAAAATAGAAATAAAAAATGCACCAAGTAAAACAACATATATAAAAGGAGAAAACTTAGAATTAAGTGATGGAACAATTACAGTAACATATGAAGATGGAACAAGTGCAGAAATACCAATGACATCAAGTGAAGTACAAGTAACAGGATATGATAGTAATACAGTAGGAGAGCAAACATTAACAATTACATATCAAGGACAAAGCACAAGTTTTAAAGTAATGGT
The DNA here is from genome assembly GCA_944392665.1 of uncultured Clostridia bacterium. Taxonomy (GTDB): domain Bacteria; phylum Bacillota; class Clostridia; order TANB77; family CAG-508; genus CAG-269. The sequence goes on from CALXXJ010000016.1 coordinate 10,063, forward strand.
ACAAGAAGAAATTATTGATGATAATAATAACAATAACAATGACGATAACAATAATGGAAACAACAATAACAATAATAATGGTGATAACAATAATGGAAATAATAATAGCAATAACAGTAATAATAACAACTATGACAATAATAATGGAACAAACATCAATGATTTAGTAGACAAAAAATTACCAAATGCGGGAATAAGAAATACACTAACAGTTTTAGGAATTATTGTAATTATAAATATGATAATTGCATATATAAAATATAGAAGATATAAAAAAATAAAATAACTAAAATAAAAAAGAAGTTAATGATTGAATAATTAATAGTTGGGGTGGAAAACTTTGAAAAATTTTTCCACCCCAACTATTAGCATTATAAAAGCAATATGAAATTCTGGTATAACAATGTTGTCTTTTATAAAAATATACAACAATATTCTAAAACTTATATAATTAGCAATTAGATTTCAAAATAGCATATTTTATGATACATAAAATATGTCCATAAAAATCATCAAACTTGACAAAACAGCCATTTCCAAGTAAAATATAATAGAGTAATTATAAGGAGAAATATATTTATGCAAAATACAAATAGGAAAGTTTTTGATAAACTATTATCAAAAACAAAAATATATTTAGCAATTATATTCATATTGTTAGTCATTGTTTGTATAGAAAATGTGATTATGATAATACCATCCATATTAATCTTTATGGCAGTTGTTGCCTATTCATATTATGCAAACAATAGAAGGAAAAGTGAAATATCAGAAACATTACAAGATTTAACCTTATCAGTAGACACAGCAGCAAAAAGCAGTTTAATCAACTCTCCTTTTCCATTAATCATCATGGAATCAAATGGAAATGTCATATGGAGAAGTGGTAAATTCATATCTGAATTTGAAGGATTTGATATTAATCAATATTTAACCAATTTAATAGATGATATTAAATCTGACATAGAAGAAACAGAAAAAGATGATACAAAAGAAAAGCAAATTTCAAGACATATAGAATTAAATGATAAACATTATGAAGTATTAGGTAAATTTGTTCATTCTAGAAAGTATGATAAAAAACATGATGATAAATATATGATGATGTTATACTTTATAGATGAAACAGAAATTGTAAAATTAAAAGAAGAATATAAAGATTCAAAATCATGTGTAACCATCATCATGATAGACAATTATGAAGAAACTATGCAACAATTAGAAAGTGAAGAAAAGCCACAGGTTACGGCAGAAATTGATAAATGCATATATGAATGGACAGATAAAAGCAATGGGGTATTAATTAAATCTGATAGAGACAGATATGTTTACTTATTTGAACAAAGATATTTTGAAAAAGTAAAACAAGATAAATTTAGTATTTTAGATAAAGTAAAAGATATAGAAACAAAAGAAAATGTGCAAATTACATTAAGTATAGCTATATCAAATGATGGAACAACAGATAAAGAAAAATATAAATCCGCTCAAGCTGCAATGGATATCGTATTAGGACGTGGTGGAGACCAAGCAGTTATCAGAGAAAATGAAATCTATAAATTCTATGGAGGAAGAGCTCAAGAAGTAGAAAAAAGAACAAAAGTAAAAGCAAGAGTAGTAGCACATGCATTAGAAAATCTAATAAAAGATGCAAGCAAAGTTATGGTAATGGGACATACTAATCCAGATATTGATTCTATGGGATCTAGCATGGGAATTTATCGATTAGCAAAAAGCTTAGGTAAAAAAGCATATATTATTGATAGTAGTGAAACAAATACATTGCAAAGTTTTAAAAATGACTTAGCAAAAGAGCCAGAATATGAAGATATATTAATCACAAAAGAAGTAGCAGAAGAAAATATAGACAAAGAAACATTAGTGGTTGTAGTAGATACTCATAAAACCACATATGTAGAAGCGCCAGAATTGTTAAAAAGAACAGATAAAATTGTTATTATAGATCATCATAGAAGAAGTGCAGACTATATAGAAAATGCAACATTAACTTTCCAAGAAGTATATGCTTCATCTGCAGCAGAATTGGTAACAGAATTACTACAATATGCAGAAGTACATGTAGATTTAAAAACCATTGAAGCAGAAAGTTTGTATGCAGGAATCATGATGGACACAAAAAATTTCACATTTAAAACAGGAGTTAGAACATTTGAAGCAGCTGCATATTTGCGTAGATGTGGTGTCAATATTATAAGAGTAAAAAAATGGTTCCAAAGTAATTTAGATACCTTCAATAAAATTGCAGGAATTGTAAAAAAAGCAGAAATTGTCAATGAAACAATTGCTATAGCAACATATGAAAAGAAAGATAAAGACGCAAGTTTAATCTGTGCAAAAGCAGCAGACGAGCTATTAACAATTAGTGATATAACTGCATCATTTGTTATGGGAAAAGTTGGAAATAAAATCTGTATTAGTGGAAGGTCAATAGGAGACATCAATGTTCAAATCATATTAGAAAAACTAGGTGGTGGAGGCCATATCACATTAGCAGGTGCACAAGTAGAAGGAATGACAATGGAAGAAACAAAGCAAGAACTAATTAATAGAATTAATGAATATTTTTCCGAGATAGAAAAATAATGTCCTTTTGGGGACGTTTCTGTTTGGGACATTTTTTGAAAGTTGAGTTATAAAAAGTAATGTTAAAAATATATCAGAGAGGAGATTAGAGAATATGGATAAGATACCAAATGAAGTAAGCGAAATTATTAATCAATTTGTAGCAGAAGTCAATAAGATTTTAGGTGATAGAGTAAAAAAGATTATACTTTATGGTTCTTATGCTAGAGGAGATTTTAATGAAGGTTCTGATATAGATATTATGATTTTAACAGATTTGACTGATGATGAAATAGTAACTTGTAGGAGCAAAATTTATCATGTGGCTTATGATATAGAGTTTGACAATAATTTTGATATTGCTTTATCACCAATTGTTAAGAATATAGACAAGTTTAACTATTGGCTAGATGCATTACCTTTTTATATAAATATTCAAAAAGAAGGGGTGGTGTTAAGTGAGTCCAAAGATATCCATAGAGTTAGCTAAGCATAGATTAGAACAAGCTAGAGAAAATATCGAAGAAGCAGAGATATTATATAATGTAGAAAAATTTAAAGGAGCGAATAATAGAGCATATTATTCCATATTTCATAGCATAAAAGCAGTTTTAGCCTTAGAACCGATTGATTTTAAAAGACATAAAGATGTAATAGCATATTTTAATAAAAATTATGTACGTACAGAAATTTTTCCAAAAAGAATTGGACATATGATAGTAGAAGCAAATGCCATAAGAGAAGATAGTGATTATGATGATGAATTTATTGTTAAACCAGAAGAAACAAAAACACAAATAGAAACAGCAAAAGAATTGCTAAAACTTGTGGAAGAATATATCGATAGTAAAATCTATAATTAATTTGTTTAAATAAAATGTCGCATTGGGATTAGATCCTTATGCGACATTACTTTTTCTTCAGCATATAGGATATACTGGATTACAATATAGTAATATTATATGCAGAAAATCATTTTATATAAAAAGCATTATGCAATAAAAAACGATAGTCTAAAGACTATCGGATTAAAATGATTGCGTTGCTTTTGCAACGGATCACAATGTTTTGCTATTTCTATTATAGCATATTTGACAAAAGAGTCAAATATTTTTTAAAATTTTTAGAATTTAATGCATAAACATATCTTGGAAGGAAGCATTCCTTTTGAAAAGTTTTCAAAAAAAATATTTTAAACAAAAACAATTACAAAAAAACCAAACAAGAAAAAAAGTACACTAACACTGCAACCAAAAATTGAAATAAAAAAAGAAAAATGTCCCAAACAGAAACGTCCCCAAAAGGACAAAAATGACAAAACAGAAACGTCCCCAAAAGGACAAAAAATGACAAAGAAAAAGGGAAAAATGAGTCCGTCCCCAAAATCCCTCAAAACGTCCTAAATGCACATTCCCTAGTAAAAACAGAGATAATTACAAAGAATGTAAAGGAATTGTAAAATAAAAATAATATTACATAATAGTTCTCAAATACTAAGAATCCGTAAAATAAGATAAAATAAGCCAAAATTTGACAGCATTCTACATATTTACTTACAGACTCTAGTATATTAAAATAAATATATACTTAAAGCAGAAGAAAAAAAGGAGTCGGTGAGCAAATATGAACAAAGAAAAAGTGACATTAAGCATGATAGCAGTATTAGCAATTGTTACAATGGTAATGACAGCTATTTACCATGCCCAAAAAGTGCAAATCAGAGAAAACCTAATCGCAATCAATCCAGAACTTGCAAGAGCAATGACATATGGAGAAGTTACAGAGGAAGATGAGAAAACACAAAGTGAGAATGTAAGGTTTAGTGTGTATTTTGCGCGAGATTTAAATGGGGATGGATATGCAGAGAAAGTAAAAGGGACATGTAAAGAGGTAGAAGGGGAAGACACACTTTACATGAGTTTAAATATAATAGGAGATGGGTATCTAAAAGACGCCAAAATAGAAATTGAAGCAGATAATATGTATTTCAAGACAGCATTAGTTGATGATGAAGTTGTCAATGGAAACTATATCAGTGAAAATACAACATCAATTAATTTAAAAGAAGTACAAGCAGGAACACAAAAACTAATATTTGGACAAGTAAGAACAGGAGATTATAGATACAACAGTACCAAAAGAGATGCCATAGGAAAAGATACAAAAAAATATAGTGGAGTAAATAAAATCAAATTAACAGGAACACATATATCAAGTGATGGACAAACAAAAACACCAATTGAGAAAACTATTGACTTACCAGTAGATTGGTATGGAACAACAAAAGCAGAAATACCATACACATATGGTTCAAATGGAGAGAAGAATAAATACCAAAATTACAACACAGAAAGTATCATAGATGAAGAAAACCAAGAAGTAAACTTAGAATTTAAAATTGTAGCCCAAGAAAGTAATAACAAACTATTATTAGCAAAATCAACCATAGAAGGAACTATACCAGAATTAAATGGATATAAACCAACAAAAGTAGAAGTAGAAGGAGAAAATGTAGAATATACATATGACGAAGAAACAGGAAGCTTTACAGCAACTAGAACAGCAAAAACAACAGAAGAAGGAATCGTTACACAAGAAGCATATTCATCAAATTGGGGAACAGCAAGATATAATGAGATAAAATTAAAAGTAACCTATCCATTAGAAGCATATGAACAAGCAAATGGAACAGTTATCTTAAATATACCAGTAAAAGCAACCTTTGAAGGATATAACAATAAAAATGAAGAATTCAAAAATCCATACATCAGTAACACAGCAGAAGACATCATAACAGTAACCTATGAAAGAGGTGGAGGAGATGTCATCGGATATGACGTACAAGTAGGAACATGGGTACCAAGTCCATACAATGTATATGTTGTATCAAAAGAAAATGCCGTAAAATACTATAACCAAGTACAAGATGACACAAAAGATACCTATGAAGTAAGATGGTATGTATCAAGAGGAAACTCTGGAGAAATTGCAAATGTAGAATTAAGAGAGCAAGATGCAAACTATACAGATAAATTCCAAAAAACAGATGGAACCTATGAAGATATGTTAGCATACAGCAAAAATATAGGAATCTATTTTACAACACCAGGAGCGATGTTTGGAGAAAATGGATGGATAAAAGTATATAATGATGAAACAGATGAATTAATCCATGAATTTACGAGTGAAGATTGGGATCATTATACAAAAGAAAACCCATATATGTATGACACACCAATAGACCATATCAGAATTGAAACAAGTAGTGCAGACAAGGTAAGTAGTTTCACAGCAACCAGTATCAAAGAATTAAATTCTCAACAACTAACAACAGATAAAACAAGAGAAGAATTTGATAAACTAAGCAAAATTTATTCATACTTAAGTGGATATGCAAAATATAGTGAAGAGGAAGAATATCAAAAAATAAAAGATGACCAAGGAATTGCCAATTATGATGAAATGCTATCAATGGCACAAATTACAAATGTAACACCTACAACATTATCTACACAAGAAGAAACCAATATGAAAATCACCATAGGAACAGTGAACCTAGGATATAATGTAGAAGGATGGAAAAATGGAACATTTTTATTAAAATTCCCAGAAGAAGTCCTATTAGCAGAAATTAATAGTGTAACCATCAATAACGGAAATGTAAATGTATTAGGATATGACATTTATGAACAAGATGGAAGCTATTTCTTAAAAATATTAACAGAAAATGAAAATCCAGAACATTATACCATCACAATCGATGCCAATATCACACCAGACCCAAGAAAAATATCAGCAACAAAAGATATGGAATTATATGCGTATAATGAAGAATGTAATAACTATAAAGACACCTTAAGAGCAGAAGATACATATGATATCAATGGAGATGGAAACACGAAAGATATAGTAGATTATAGTAAAAGATCACTTACCTTTGTAGGACCATCAACATTATTAACAACAGAAACCGCTTCAGACTATAATGAAGAAGGAGATGAACTTAAGACAACAGTAGCACCACAAGTAGCAGAAATTGATAAAACACAAAATAATCGAACAGCCAAAATCAGTGTGCAAATCACCAACAATTATTCTGGAAATATCAGTGGAATTGTAGTTGTAGGAAAAACACCATTTGCAGGAAATACATCACAAGTATTAGGAAATGATTTAGGTTCAACCTTTACGGCAAACATGACAGGACCAATTGAATTACCAGAAGAATTACAAGGAATTGCCAAAGTATATTATTCAGAAAATGAGATTGTAAACAATAATATCAATGATTCAAGTAATAACTGGAAAACCGAAGAAGAAATTACAGACTTTTCAAAAATCAGAACCTATGCAATCGATTTAAGTGATTACACAATCGAAAAAAGTGAAGCATATATCTGTACTTATGAAATAGAAGTACCACAAGATGTCAACTACAATGATGTGAGTTATTCAACACATGCTGTATATTTCTATTTAGAAACAGAAGAAGGAAAACTAGCAGACCAAACAGAAACCAATAAACTAGGATTTAGAATTGCCAGAAAATACAATTTAGAGATAAACAAAGTAAGACAAGGAACAAATGCACCAATCCAAGGAGCATCATTTAGTGTCCAAGAAGAAGGAGCAGAAAGCTCAAGAATCATTTCAAGTGACGCACAAGGAAAAATCAATATACAAGACCTATATGTAGGAAAAGTATATACAGTAAAAGAATTAAGAGCACCAAGTGATTATGTGTTAAATGGTGAAACAATCAAATTCACAACAACTGTAGATGACAATGGAGACTTACAAGTACAACAATTAGAAGGAAACAGCAATCTAAGTGTCGTACAAGCAACAGAAGAAGAGCCAGCAAAAGTTAGCTTTACAGTAACGAATGAACCCAAATACACATTAAAATTAACAAAAGAAGACCAAAATGGAAACTTAGTACAAGGTGTTAGATTTAATTTAACAGGAACAGGTTTACCAGCAACAGGAAGAACAGTTACAACAAACAGCAAAGGTGAACTTACCATAACAAGACTATATCCAAATGAAGAATATACATTAACAGAGGTATATGCAGAAGGATACGAATACAGTGAAGCACCAATCAAATTCAAAACAGTATGGAGTGGAAATAACTTAGTAGCACAAGTGATAGAAGGAAGTTTTAAAAATGAGCCAACAGTAGACAACACACAAGAAAAACAACCAATTATGAGTGCAAGGATTGTTAATAAAAAATTAGATGAATATACTTTAATGCTAGCAAAAGCAGAAAAAGGAACGCCAAATCCACTTGAAGGAGCAATATTTAGAGTAACAGGAAAATGGTTGGATAATGAATATACAACAGATGAAACTGGAGTTTTACAAGTAGGACCATTATATGAAGGAATAGAATATACTATAGAAGAAATCATGCCTCCAACAGGTTATGCATTAAGTGATAATATTGTTAAATTTGTTGTAAATAAAGATGAAGAAGGAAATCCATATCTACAAATATTAGAAGGTGAAATTAAACCAATAGAGGACTTTAATACAGGAGATATAACACCAGTAACAAATATTCAAGAAGGAATAGATACATATGCCGCGGCATTAATGTCGCCAGCAATAGACAAAGATGGAAATCCTATGGAAGATAAAGTGGCAAGAGCAAAATATGTGGAAGGTAAAATTTCTGCAATAATGCTTGCTATTGACAATGAACCATTATTTAGCCTAACAAAAATAGATGGAGAAACACAAGAACCATTACCAAATGTAAAATTTGCCATTACAAAAGTAGAAGATGACGGAACAGAAACACAAGCAGTAAATAGTAAAGGAGAAGTGATAGGAGAAACAGTACAAATAGGTGATAAAACATATCAAGTAATTACTACAGATGAGCAAGGAAGAATCACAGAAGATTTACCCGAAGGATATTATAAATTAGTAGAAATTGAAACATTAGAAGAATACCAATTACCAGAAAATGAAGAAGACAGAACCTATTTCTTTGGAATTGGAAAAACAAAACCAGCAGTAAAAGAAATGGTAGAATTATGGAGTCAAAGCTATGAAGGTAATGGAGAGATTACTTATACAGATTCAGTGGCAACAGATGATGGTGGGTATATTAAGATAGGATATTTTTCAAACACAGTAACATTTGATGCGGATGAAACAGAAAATGGAGAAGAACTTGTATTAACATCAGAAGGAAGTACTTCAGATGGTGTTATCATAAAATACAATACTGATAACAAGATAGAATGGGCTAAAATATATAGTGGAGTAGATACAATAATCAATTTAGATGTATTTCATAGTGTTACTAATTTGAAAGATGGGTCATATGTAGTGTCTGGAACAGAAGGTTTTAGTGATATAAGAAAGAGATTTCATATTATATATGATGATTTTGGGAATGTTTTACAAAAATTTGAACAAATAATAGAATCTCCAAATGATTATTATACACAAAAAATATTGCAAACAGATGATGAAGGATTTGTTGAAATAGCTAATTTTACTAACACAGTAACCATTCCAGCAGAAAATACAGTAAAAAATGAAGAAATAATTATTGAAACAAAAGGAAGTACAGATGGATTATTAATTAAATATAACTCTGAACATAAAGTAGAATGGGCGAAATCATTCGGAGGAGAAAAAGTAGATAGCATTAAAGATATAGTAACTACAAAAGATGGAGAATGCATTATCGTAGGTAATTTTTTAGGAGATACAATTACAATACCAAAAGAAGAAACTCTAAATAATGAGGAGATAGCACTGGAGAATGCTGGCAACTATGCCAATCAATTTATTATAAAATATAATTCGGAAGGGAAAATTAGTTGGGCAAAATCATTTGGAAGACAAGACAGTGATGACTATTTTTATAGTATTAGTAAAGTTGCTGATAATAAATATGTTGTTTTAGCTAGATTTTCTAATATTAATGGTGGAGTTATAATACCACAAAAGGATATAAGCAATGGTAGTGAAATTGTTATAAAAAATAATACAGCATTATTACAATTTGATGAAAATGGATTTGTCAATAATGTAGAAGAATATCCGAAATTAAATTTAGTAGCTAAAAAAATAATATCAACAAAAGATAATGGATATATCTTAGCTGGAAGTATTAATGGGACACAAACAATATCGGAAGAAGTAACAGAGAATAAGGAGAAAATCATATTAAATAGTAATGGAGGATATGATTTTGCAGTCGTAAAGGTAAATTCGAATAATAAAATAGAATGGGCGAAAACGATTGGTAGCAAAACACAAGAGACATATGACTATATGAAAGGTATTACGGAAATATCAAACAACAGATACCTAGTACAAGTATATCTAGCAGGCAAAGCAACCATACCAAGTGAACAAACCACATTAGGTGAAGATGTTGAACTATTAGGAAATGTAACCTTAATATACAACAGTGATGGACTAATTGAATATGCTTCAAGTGAAGTAAGTAGTAGCTCAGAATATAATTCAGCAGTTGAAACAAGTAATGGAGGACAAATTGCAGTAGGACAAATGACAGGAAAATTAAGCATCAATGCAGAGCAAACATCAACTGGTAAGAATATTGAATTATTAAGCAACGGAAATACAGATGCATTGATAGCAAAATATAATCAAGATGGAAACACAGATTGGGTAATAAATTTAGGTGGAACTGGAGCAGATTTACTAAATGATGTGATAAAGAAAGATGATACATATATTGTGGTAGGAAAAATAAATGGAAATCTACATATTGACAAAGAATACACTTATAATGGGGAAGATATAGATATTACTAGTAGTGGTGACAAGGGAATATTACTAGAAGTAAATGAAGAAGGAAAAATAATAACTGTAAAAGTTGCAGAAGGTGGAAATAGTTATTTTTGCAACATACAAAATTTAGATTCTGGTGGGTTTATTATTGGAGTTACAGCTAGTACTAATTTTATAATGGACAATACAGAAATGAATACTTTGATAACTAATAATATAATTTTAATAGAATTTTATGACAATAATACTGTTAAAAAAATTATAAATTTATATATGAATACATATCAAAAAGCTATAAATGATATTGAACCATTAGATGACGGTGGGATGGTGGTGACAGGAAATTTTAGTGGTCAACAACAAATTACTATTCCTAGTGAAGCAACGAATATAGGAGAAATAACCATACCTACGGCTAAATCTGTTGATGGATTTATATTAAGACTAGATGCAGACAGAAAAATAGAATATTTAAAAGTTATTCAACCATTAGATTCGTATAGTGTAGATGAGATGAAAAGTGTAGTTGAAACAAAAGATGGAGGATATCTTGCTCTTTGGTATGGATACGAAGCAGGAGGAATAGAATTTTCTGAAAAAGAAACAGCATCTGGAGAAGTAATAACGGGAGAAAACAAAATATGGACATCATATCTAATAAAATATAATACTGAAAATAAAGTAGAATGGATGAAAAATATTGGTGGTGTCTATAATAAAAGTAATAAATTATTATTAACCCCAAATAATGAATACATTATACCAGGCAATAGTAAAATTTTTAAATTTTCATCATCATTTGAACAACAATATTCCATAGATTCAAATGGAGTATATGTTGATGCTGTAGATAATGGCGATAACACCTATACATTCTTTGGATATCAAACAGAAAACAGTGTTAATAGTGCTAGAGTAGGAAAATTCCAAGAAAACACCATCTCAGCCGAAATTCCAGAACAACAAGAAATCACTGTAGAAAACTATAAAAAAGAATACAAAATCACAACAGAAGTAGAAGGAACAGGAGGAAGTATATCAGGACAAGGATCAACTGAAGAAAATCCCTATGAAATCGTAAAATATGGAGAAGATAGTACAAAAGATATTGTCGTAACACCAGAAGAGGGTTACAAAATCTTAAAAATCACCGTAAATGGAGAAGAAATCAATTTTGTACCAGAAGAGGATGGAAGTGTCATATTAGATAAATTTACAAATATGACAAGTGATAAACATGTAGTCGTACAATTTAGTAATACAGTTTCAACCGTTATCGTTCATCACTATAAAGATGGAACAACAGATAAATTAGCGGAAGATGAAACTTTAACAGGTGAAATTGGAACAAATTATACAACTGCACCAAAAGATATTGCAGATTATGAAGTGGTAATCGAAAAATTACCAAGTAACGCAAGTGGACAATATACAGCAGATGTGCAAGAAGTCACCTATTACTACAAACAAACACCTGTAAAATTTATCGTACACCACTATTTAGAAGGAACAGAAGAAATTGTACCAGGTTCAGAAGATGACCAAATCAATGAAGAAAGAGAAAGAGGTTCGGAATATACAACAAGTCCAGCAACTGGAATTGATGAAAAATATGAATTAGTAGAGGTTTTAGGAAATCCTTCTGGAACACTAACAGAAAATGAAACAATTATCACATACTATTATAGAGTCAAAGACTCAGCAGGTGTTATCGTGCATCATATAGACACAGACACAAAAGAACAAATTGCACCAGATGTCATGATTCCAGCACAAGGAACAGGAAAATATGGAGATAGCTACACAACAGAAGTAAGTAGCGAAATACCAGCAAATTATGAATATGTAACAAGAACAGACAACTGGGAAGGAACAATGGTGGACACTTTAATAGAAGTTACATATGAATATAGATTGGTAGATCCAAGTATAACAAATCAAGACATTAGTAAAACAGCAACAGCAAGTATTGATAATCCAAAAGCAGAAATCGAATATGGAATTAACTATACAACAACCATAGAAAACTACATAGGAAGAGCACAAGTAACAATTGTAGATACATTACCATATAAAATTGATGTAGCAAAATCTAGTTTAAATGGTGGAACATATGATGAAGAAAGTCAAACAATCACTTGGACAGAATTAGTGGATGGAATTGATACATATACAAATCCTGAAAGTGGAAATATTGAAATCCATAAAACTATAAAAGTGGTATATCTAAATATGGATGTATCAAAAGAAACCATAGAAAATAATGTATCTGGAAAAGTAAAACTATTCACTCCAGATAAAACAAGTGAAGAAGTAACAGGAACAGCAACAACAGATACAGAATTCAAGATGGATATCACTGTAAATAAAGTATGGGAAGATAATGATACACAAAGTAATAGAAGACCAGAAGTGGTAACCATAAATGTTATTGGCGAAGATGATAAAGTTGTGCAAAGTTATGACTTAAAAGTAAAAGAAGGAGAAACTAGCCATACATTTGTAGATTTACCAAAATACAATCGTGAAGGAAATGAAATACCATATACAGTAGAAGAAAAAGAGAAAACATTAGGAGATTTAAAATTCTATACAAACAAGGTAGAAGGAAATGCAGAAGAAGGGTATACTATTACCAATACTTTCACAACACCAGATGATGAAATTAGCATTATTGTCAATAAAATCTGGAATGATAATGACATTCAAGCTAATAGAAGACCAGAAAGTCTAACATTAGTAGTAAAAAACGGAAATCAAGAAGTAAAAACAGTAGAAATCACCAAAGACGATATGGTAGAAGAAACAACAAATCAATGGTCAATCGTAATAGATGGATTAGCAAAATACAATGACAATGGACAAGAAATACAATACACAGTAGAAGAAAAAGAAAAGACAGAAGGAGACCTAAAATTCTATGAAGCAGAAGAAAATCCTGTGGTAGTAGAAGATAACCAAGCAACTATCAGAAATACTTTTGTAAAACCAGATGATACAACAACTGTAACTGTAAACAAAGTATGGAATGATAACAATAATGTAAATGGAAAACGTCCAGAAAGTATCGTAGTAAAAGTAACAGGAAATGGACAAACATACACACAAGAAATCAATGCAATCGATAACGAAACAGAAGGAAATGCAAATGAATGGACATATACATTTACAGATTTACCAAAATATGATGCTAATGGACAAGAGATTGTATATATAGCATCAGAAGAAGCAAATACAGATGACTTAAAATTCTATACAAATGATGGTATTACAGGAGACATGACAAGTGGTTATACAATCACAAATACATTCACAGTACCAGATGAGAGAATAGAATTAACAGTCAATAAAGTGTGGGAAGATAATAGTACACAAGCACAAAGAAGACCAGAAACAATTGTGATTAATGTAAAAGCAGAAAATGCAGACAACAATGATCCAGAAGCAATTATTGATACATATGAACTAGATACAGAAACTGAAACAAGTCATACATTTACAGGTTTGAAAAAGTATAATAGTCAAGGAAATGAAATCATATATACAGTAGAAGAGCAAGAAAAGAATCCAGGAGATTTACATTTTTACACAACAAGTGTAGGAACTGTGGAAAACACAGATGAAAACACGAAAGAAGTGACCATAACCAATACTTTTGAAAAACCAGATGACACAACAGAAGTAACAGTCACAAAAGTATGGGATGACAATAATGATGAAGCACAAAAAAGACCAGTAAGTATCAATTTACAATTGAAAAATGGAAATGCCATAGTAAAAGAACAAGTAGTCAATGTATCAAATGCTGTTAGTGGAGATACAAACACCTGGCAATATACATTTACAGATGTAGAAAAATACAATGAAGACGGACAAGAAATTGTGTATACAGTAGATGAAACAGAAGTGAATAACAATGATTTACAATTCTATACAAAGAAATTAGAAGGAACAACTGTAACAAATACCTTTACACAAAACACAGAAAAGGTAGACATACCAGTAAAGAAAATCTGGGAAGATAATGAAATACAAGCACAAAGAAGACCAGAAAGTATCATGATTGTATTAAAAGCAAATGGAGTAGAAAACCAAAGATATGAATTAACTAAAGAAAATGCAGATACATCAGATGAAAACACATGGACATATACATTTACAGAGTTACCAAAATATGACCAATACAATAATATTATCAATTACACGATAGAGGAAGAAGAAAAAACACAAGGAGACTTAAAATTCTACACAAGCAAAATAGATGGAACAACCATTACAAACACATTTACAAGACCAACAGAAACCATCCGTATAGATGTGAATAAAAATTGGGAAGACCAAGAAAATGTATACAATAAGAGACCAACCTCTATAAGATTAGAAGTAAAACAAGGAGACAATGTTGTAAAATCAGCAGTGGTAACCCAAGATGATAATTGGCAAACAATATTCACAGATTTACCTAAATATGATGAAAATGGACAAAAAATTGAATATACAGTAGATGAAGAAGAAGTATCACCAAATGACTTATTCCATTATGAAAAACATATTGGAGAAGTAACAGATAAAGACATGGTATTAGACGAAAAAGAAGCAACCATAACAAACACGATGACCAAAATTCCATCAACAGTAGAGGTAAAATATGTGGACATAAATACAAAAGAAGAGATATCAGATAGCAAAACAAAAGAAGGAATTATAGGAGATACATTTGATGTAACAGAAGATAAGAAAGACATAGAAGGATATACTTTGGTAGAAGAGCCAGCACAAAAAACAGGAGAATATACAGCAGAGCCACAAGAAAAAATTTACTATTATGCAAAAAATACAAGAGTTATTGTAAAATACTTAGAACAAGATAATACACCAGACGACATAGCAGATAACCAAGTATTAGCAGATGAAGTGACAATTGACGGGTATGAAGGAAAAGAATATACAACAGTGGAAGAAGAAATACCTGGATATACCTTAGTAGCAACGACAGACAACTTAGAAGGAACAATGGAAAGAGATGAAATTGTAGTCATTTACTACTATGCTCCAAATACAAATGTGATTGTAAAATATCTAGAACAAGATAATACACCAAATGATAATAGTGATAATAAAGTGTTAGCTGGAGAAGTGAATATAGAAGGATATGTTGGAAAAGACTATACAACAGTCGAAGAAGAGATACCTGGATATACATTAGTAGCGACCACAGACAACTTGGAAGGAACCATGACAAAAGACCCAATAGAAGTTATCTACTATTATGCACAAAATACAAAAGTTATCGTAAAATACCTAGAAAAAGATGAAACACCAGAAGATAATACAGATAACCAAGTATTAGCAAATGAAGTTACAATAGATGGATATGAAGGACTAGAGTACGAGACAGAACAAAAAGATATTGAAAACTACACATTTGTAGAATCAACCAATAATACAGAAGGAACCATGACAAATGATGTAATAGAAGTTATTTACTACTATGCACAAAACACAAAAGCAACAGTACAACATATTGATAGAGAAACAGGAGAAATCCTAAAAGAGGAAACCCAAGAAGGAAAAGTAGGAGACCTATTTGAAACACATCCAGAAGACTTCGAAGGATATGTATTAGTAGAAGTACCAGAAGAACCAGATATCATCATGGATAAAACAGGAGAGCAAGTTGTAAAATACTATTATGCACATGTATCAGCAGGAGTTATCGAAAAACATATCGATGACATCACAGGAGAATTGCTATATAGTGAAGAACATCAAGGAAATGAAGGAGATAGTTATAACATACCATCAAAAACTTTTGACGGATATGATTTAGTAACAAAAGATGAATATGGAAATAGTAGATTACCAGACAACGCAAAAGGAGAAATGAAACGTGATGAAGTGATAGAAGTAAAATACTATTACATTAAGAAGGCAAAGGTTATCGTAAAATACTTAGAAGAAGATGACACACCAGAAGACACAACAGATAACCAAGTATTGGCAGAAGAAGAAATCATAGAAGGACATGAAAATGACGACTATGAAACAGAAGCCAAAGAAATAGAAGGATATGATCTAGTAGAAATACCAGACAATGCAATAGGAACCATGGTAATCACAAAAAATCCAGACGGAACCTATAACACAGAAATAGAAGTTATATACTACTACAAAAAGGTAGCAGGAGGCGTAATCGAAAATCATATAGACATCACAACTAATGAAATATTAGCCAGCGAAGAACATAAAGGAAACGTAGGAGATACCTATGACATACCATCAAGAGAATTTGAAGGATATGACTTGGTAATCGAAGACGAAAATGGAAACTCTATGTTACCAACAAATGCCAAAGGAGAAATGACAGAAGAAGAAATCGTAGTAAACTATTACTACATCAAACAAGCAAAAGTAAAAGTAGAGTATATAGATAAACTAACAGGTGAGAAATTAGATGAAGAAGAAATACAAGGACATATAGGCGATAGCTATGAAACAGAAGAAAAAGAATTTGACGGATATGAATTAGTAGAAAAACCATCAAATAGTACAGGGGAAATGACAGAAGAAGAAACAGTAGTAAAATACTATTATGCAAGAAAAACAGAAGTAGAAGTAAAATACTTAGAAAAAGGAACAGAATATGAAATTGCAGAAAGAGACATCTTAGAAGGATATGTAGGAGATAACTATGAAACCACACAAAAAGACATACCATATTACAAATTTGTAGAAAAAACAGAAAACTATAAAGGAATAATGCAAAAAGATAAAATAACCGTTATCTACTATTATGAAAAACAAGTATTTAACTTAGGAATAGACAAATGGGTATCAAGTGTCAATGTAAATGGAATCAGTCAAGGAGCAAAAACAATCAATAATAAAGATGAAATGTATGTAGTAGACATCCATAGAAGTAAAACAGACACAGCAGACATAAAAATCACATACAAAATCAGAGTAACCAATAAAGGAGAAATCGAAGGAACAGCAGGAGAAATCATAGAAATCATCCCAGCAGGATATAGCTATTATCAAGAAGATAATAACATCCATTGGGAAGAAAGAGATGGAACATTGGTAACAAATGCTCTAGCAAATGAAACTATAAAACCAGGAGAATACAGAGAACTTGAAATAGTACTAAGATGGGATAGAGGAGAAAACAACTTTGGAGAAAAAGAAAACTTAGTCATCTTAAGCGGAGAAACAAACCCAGCAGGATATGAAGACATGAATAAAGAAGATAACAAATCATCATCAAATATGATGATAACAGTAGCAACAGGTTTAGATAGAAATGGTAGATTCATCCTAAATATCGCTTTACAGATACTAATATTTGTAGCTGTGGTATTGTTGATTATCCGTCGTAGAAGAAAATAATGGACAGTTTTGTCCTTTTGGGGACGTTTCTGTTTAGGACATTTTGTCCAAACAGGGCGTCTCTTTTTCATGTGATGATTTTTCTCTCCGTCCCCAAAATCATCGATAAATTTTCTATGATATATAGAATTTTTATTATAAATGTGATAATATATATTGTGTATTATTGAAGAGAAAGAGAGGTAAAGAAAATGAAAAAATTACCTTATGGAATAAGCAATTATGAAGAATTAATAGAAGATAATTACTATTATGTAGATAAAACACCATATATAGAAAAACTAGAAAACCTAGCAGAAAAGAGAATCATGTTTTTACGTCCAAGAAAATTTGGAAAAACATTATTCACAAGTACAATAGAGAATTATTATGATATTCAAAAAGAAGATAAATTTGAGGAATTATATAAAGATACATATATTGGAAAACATCCAACAAAATTAAAAAATCGTTATCACATATTAAGATTTAATTTTTCAGGAATAGATACAGAAAATGTAGAAACCACAATGAGAGGATTTAAAGAGAAAGTAAGTATATCAATAGATGGATTTGCAAAAAGATATCATATAGATTTTTATACAAATCCAGAATTGACACCAGAGGGGCTTTTAAGAAGCTTAATAGAAGCATTTAAAATGCAAAAGGCAAACGAAAAAATATATGTGATAATAGATGAATATGACCATTTTGCAAATGAATTATTAGGATTTAGTCCAAATAAATTTAGAGAATTAGTGTCAAAGAATGGAAGAGTGAGAAAATGGTATGAGGTGCTAAAAGAAGGTACAGAAACAGTAATAGACAGAATTTTTATAACAGGAGTCGCACCAATCACATTAGATAGTTTAACATCAGGATTTAACATAGGTTCAGACATAACAATGGATGAAAAATTTAATGAAATGCTAGGATTTACAGAAGCAGAATTAAAAACACTAATGGAACACCAAATGATATCCAAAGAAAAACAAGCTGAAATATTGCCAATTATGAAAGAAAACTATGATGGATATAAATTTTCATTATATGCACAAGAAAAAATATATAATTCAAATATGTGCTTATATTTTCTAAAAGATTATGTAAGACTAGGAAGAATCCCAGAACGATTGGTAGATATGAACATAGCAAGTGACTATAGTAAAATAGGAAAGATGCTAGATTTGTGCAAAGGGGAAAATCGACAAGAAATTATAGAAAAAACAGTATCAGGAGAAGGAATATTAGCAGAAATCGTAGAAAAGTTTAATCCAGCAATGGAATTTGGGGAAACAGAATTAGTATCTATGTTATATTACTTAGGATATTTAACAATCTCAGAAGAAAAACTAGGAAAAGCAGAGTTAATTATACCAAATAAAGTCATGAGAGAAATATATTCAGAATATTTTATGAATATTTTAAATAAAGCAACAGATATGGAAATAGAAAATAGAGAATATAATGAGATATTACAAGAAACAGCATTAGAAGGAAGAATAGACAAAATAGTAGAAGTGTTACAAAAATATCTAAAAAATCTATCAAACAGAGATTATCAAAGATTTGATGAGAAATATGTGAAATTAATATTTTATTGTATAGCGATGAACTTAAAAATCTATACAGTAAAATCAGAATTAGAAGTCGAAAGAGAATATCCAGATATAGTATTAATACCAAGGGATAAAAGCAAAGGATATCAAGCAATCATGGTAGAATTTAAATACTTAAAAAAGAGTGAGGAAAATAAGGTAGAAGAAAAACAAAAAGAAGCAAAAGAACAAATCGAAAGATATTTAAGTACAGAAGAAATGAGAGATATAGAAAAGATGAATGCCTATACAGTTGTAGCTGTCAATGACAACATCAAAGTAGAAAAAATAAAATAAATATGTCCTTTTGGGGACGTTTCTGTTTGGGACATTTTCCAAACAGGGCGTCCCTAAAATCATCGATAAATTTTCTAGGATATATAGAATTTTTATTATAAATGTGATAATATATATTAAGAATAAAAAGAAGAGTTATGGATAATTACAGCATACTATCCTGATAATATAGAATGGGAAAGAGATTTCAAAACAAGAAAGGAGAAAAAATAATTATGAATTGTTTTATGTGTAAAGGAATTTTAGAAAACAAAAATACAACATTTATGGTTGAATTAGATAATTGTATTATCATCATTAAAAATGTGCCATCACAAGTATGTAAGCAATGTGGGGAAGTTTCTTATAGTAACGAGGTAGCTAAACAATTAGAGAAATTAGTGAATTCAGTAAGAAATGCAATTACAGAAATCACAGTTATTAATTATACTGAAAAAGTAGCTTAAATATGTCCTTTTGGGGACGTTTCTGTTTGGGACATTTTGTCCAAACAGGATGTCTCTTTTTTGTGTGATTTTTATCTCTGTTCCCAAAATCACCATCAAAATCATTGATAAATAGATTTTGATGTAGTATAATAATAATGGATATAAAGGAGAGTGTATATTATGATGTATCCATATGTAAAATATTCCGATGGTACAGAAGTTGTTTTTTCTAATATATATACAGATAATGATCAAGAATGTATTGATGTTCATTTTGAAAGACCTACTGAAAATGGATTTGATTCTGTTAGAATAAAATTACCTACCTACGAAGTAACTGTTTGGGAAGGTAATTATACTGATGAGGAAATTGAATTTTTTAAACAAGTAGTTAAAAATAGCTGTGATTTATTCTATAAATATGCAAAAGAAGGAGGTATTAAGATTGCCTAGTATTTTTGAAAGCTTTCGGCTATAAAATATATTTTTGGTCAAATGAGAATAATGAACCTATTCATATTCATATCTCAAAAGGAAATCCAAATCAAAATTCTACTAAGGTTTGGTTAACACAAGCTGGAGGATGTATATTAGCTAATAATAAAAGTAAAATACCTCAAAATGATTTAAATAAATTACTAGATATAATATCTAAACATTATTTTTTAATTATTTCTAAATGGAAAGAATATTACCATATTAATGATATAAGAGAAATCAAATTTTATTGTTAATTTAATTATTATGTCCAATTGGGGACGTTTCTGTTTGGGACATTTTTCCAAACAGAAACGTCCCCAATTGGACATATTCAAAAGTTTTAGTTGAAAAAAAGAAAAAAATGATGTAGAATATAGCATACAGAGAAAATAAGAGAGGGTAAAGGAGGAATTAGCATGAAAGTAATTTTAAAAGCAGATATAAAAGGTGTAGGAAAGAAAGATGAAGTCATTAATGCATCAGATGGTTATGCAAGAAATTTCTTATTTCCTAAAAATTTAGCAGTTGAGGCAAATAAAGAGAATATGGCAAAATTAAAAGCAAAACAAGATTCTGCAAAATTCCAAAAGAATCAAGAAAAAGAAGAAGCAATGAAAACAGCAGATAAATTATCAAAAATATTATTAAAAATGAAAGTAAAAGCAGGAGAAAATGGAAAGATATTTGGAGGTGTATCTAGTAAAGATATTGCACAAGAATTATCAAAACAATATAGTATTGAAGTAGATAAGAAAAAAATTGACTTAAAAGAAACAATAAAAACACTTGGTGTTCACAATATTGAAATAAAATTATTCGAAGGTGTAGTGGGAAAACTAAGAATTGATGTTATTTCAGAATAAAAAAAGTATTTAGAAATAAATAGAAACATAGATAAGAAACTTAAAATTGTTGTATACAAAAAATCTATATATGTCAAGATATAAGAGGATTTTTTCTATATAATAAAAATGAAGTAGCGGAGGCTAGAAAAATGGAATTAGGAAAAGTACCACCACATGATGTAGAAGCTGAACAAGCTGTTTTAGGAAGTATGCTAACAGACAAAGATGCCGTTATATCTGCTATAGAAGTTTTAAAAGAAGATGATTTTTATAGAACAGATAATAAATCAATTTATGAAGCAATTATGAATTTATATAATCGAGCAGAGCCAATTGATATCATTACTGTAAAAGCAGAATTAGAATCTTTAGGAAAATTTGAGCAAGTAGGAGGACTAGAATATTTAGCAAGCTTGCCAGATAAAGTTCCAACAACAGCAAATGCTATGAAATATATAAAAATTGTGGAAGAAAAATCAACTTTACGAAATTTAATAAAGACAGCAAATGAAATTATTGAGCTAGGATATGACCCAACAGAAGATGTATCAGACATCATGGAAGGCGCAGAAAAGAAGATTTTTAATATTATGCAAAATAATGATAAAAAAAGTTATTCGCCTATAAAAGATATATTGGTAGATAGTTTTACACAGCTAGAAGAATTATATAATCGAAAACAACATATTACAGGTGTACCATCTGGCTTTACAGAATTAGACTATAAAACAGCAGGATTTCATGGATCAGATTTAGTATTAATTGCTGCAAGACCTGCAATGGGAAAATCTGCATTTGCACTAAATATTGCAACAAATGCGGCAGTACGTGGTAATGTACCAGTGGTAATTTTTAGCTTAGAGATGTCAAAAGAACAAATGGTAAACAGAATTTTATGTAGTGAAGCCATGGTAGATAGTAATAAAGTAAGAACAGGAAAATTAGAAGAAGATGATTGGACAAAACTAGCAGGCAGTATAGGACCATTATCAGATGCAGAAATCTATATAGATGATACACCAGGAATATCTGTCATGGAAATTAGAGCAAAATGTAGAAAATTAAAATTAGAAAAAAATATAGGAATGGTTGTTATTGACTATTTGCAATTGGTACAAGGAAGTAATAAACGAAATGGGAGCCGTGAACAAGAAATATCAGAAATTAGTAGATCACTAAAAATATTAGCAAAAGAACTAAATGTACCAGTTATTGCATTGTCACAGTTATCAAGAGCAGTAGAACAAAGACCAGACCATAGACCAATGTTGTCAGACCTAAGAGAATCTGGAGCAATTGAGCAAGATGCCGACATTGTTATATTCTTATATAGAGATGATTATTATAATAAAGATAGTGAAAAAAAAGACATAGCAGAAGTAATCATAGCAAAGCATAGAGGAGGATCATTAGGAACCGTAGAGCTACTATGGTTAGGAAGTTACACAAAATTTGTTAATCTGGAAAAACGATTTGATGATTAATAGTATAAAATGTCTCTCAACATATTGTAAAATAATGGGAATTAAAGTATAATAGAAAAGTCCTTACATAAGGATAATCCCTGTAGAAGGGAGGTGCACTTTTCTATGACATCTTACGAGCTAATTTGGCGATTAATTGTATTATTACTTTTGAGTAATAACAGCAATGAAAGTCAAAAGGCAGATGAAAACAAAGAATAATCTTTGAAGGCGGACGACGACCGCCTTTTTCTTATATTATCAGAATAGTAGTTGATTATAAGGATTACACATAAACATTTATAAAAAAAAGAGATATGCGACGAACATATCTCGGTGCAAATCTTCATGACATCTTACGATTTGCTTAAGCTACTATTAGTATAGCATCAATTTTAGTATATGTCAAATAATTTTGAAATATTCATTTTTAATGTATTCTCAAGTTCACGCAAAATTCATATAAAATCCTTGATAATTCAACTAAAGTATAGTAAAATAAATCATATTTTCATTCAAAAGAAGGTTTGAAAAATAAAAAAAATATAATTATTATAAGTTAATAAAGGGACTGATTTTGAAGGAGAAACTATGGGAACAAGAATAAAAGAAGACTGTTATATAAAAGTGATAAGAACAATACAAAAATATGAATTAATAAAACCAGGAGACAAATTGGTTGTTGGTGTATCTGGGGGACCAGATTCTATGTGTTTGTTAGATGTTTTGTCAAAAATACAAAAACAAAGTGGCGAAAGAGGAACATTTTCATCAAAACAGGAACAAGGTTGCCACAATGGCACGTCCCCTTTGGCAACTTTTGATTTTGTAGTGGCTCATGTCAATCATATGATAAGAGAAGAAGCAAAAGCAGATGAAGAATATGTCAAAAATTATTGCATAAAAAATGATATACAATTTTACCCAAAAAGTATAGATGTTCAAAAAATAGCCAATACTAATAAAATCAGTACAGAAGAAGCTGGAAGAAATGCAAGATACGAGTTTTTTGATGAAGTATTACAAAAAATAAAAGGCAACAAGATTGCCATTGCACATAATAAGAATGATAAAGTAGAAACAATGATTATGAATGCACTACGCGGTTGTGGCATACAGGGATTAAAAGGAATTGAACCAAGTAGAGGAAAATATATTAGACCACTTATAGAATGTGAAAGAAAAGAAATTGAAGAATATTGTAAAGAGAATAATATAGAACCAAGAATAGATAAAACCAACTTTGAAAATATCTATACCAGAAATAAGATTAGAAATATTGTTATTCCATATATAGAGCAAGAATTTAATCCTAATATTATAGAAACAATGGATAGACTTTCTAATCTTGTAACAGAGCAAGATGCATATATACAAAAACAAGTTGAAATGATATATAGAAAAATTGCTCTAGAGGAAAGAATAGAATACAATCAAGCAGAACAATACATTATATTAGATTTAAAGGGATTTAATAAGCAAGAAAAAGTAATAAAATCTAATATAATTCTATATACTATAACAAGACTTTTTAACACAACTAAAGGAATCGAAAAGATACATATAGAGGATATTATAAAATTATGTGCCAATAATGTAGGGAATAAATTTTTAACACCAAATAAAAATTTAAAAGTTTTTATAAAAAATGGGAAAATAAAAATTTCTAAGGAAGTATGAGTAGCCGTAATACTTTAGGAAACAGAGATACATTGTAACAAAAAAGAAATACAAAAAACTATTGAAAAAGAAAAAGCAATATGATAGAGTGCTAAAAGTAAAAGCACAGATATGTGCAAAATAAACAAACATCAAGTATAAAGAGGAGGAATTATTTTGAAAAACGGAATAAAAACTTTAGCAATGTGGCTAATTATAATTGTAATTTTTTTAGTCGTATTATCATCAATTGTAGAAAATAGCAATTCCAAATTAACGTATTCAGAATTAATGACAAATATCAATAGCAACAATGTAAAATCAATTGTAATTAATGCTGATGGAAAAACAGCAGAGGTAGAATTAAAAGATGATAATATAAGAAAAGAAACAAATATACCAGATATGGGAACATTTATGACATATGTAGAAGAATTCATAAATAATGGAAACTTCACTTTAGAAGAAAAATCAGAATCTATATTTATGACAATACTTCCATTAGTTACACCATTTGCTATATTAATTATATTTATGCTTTTCTGGTTCTTAACAATGGGAGGAGCTAACAGTGGAAACCCTGGAAATAAAACAATGTCATTTGGAAAAAGTAAAGCTAGAATGATGACACCAGCAGAGAAAAACAGAATTACATTTGAAGATGTTGCTGGTGTAGATGAAGAAAAAGAAGAATTAGAAGAAATTGTGCAATTCTTAAAAAATCCTAAGAAATTCACAGATATGGGAGCAAGAATACCAAAAGGTGTTTTACTAGTTGGTCAACCAGGTACAGGTAAAACATTACTTGCAAAAGCAGTTGCTGGAGAAGCAGGAGTACCATTCTTTATTATTAGTGGTTCAGACTTTGTAGAAATGTTTGTTGGTGTTGGTGCTTCAAGAGTAAGAGACTTATTTGATCAAGCTAAGAAAAATGCACCATGTATCATATTTATAGATGAAATTGATGCCGTTGGACGTCAAAGAGGTGCAGGACTTGGTGGTGGACATGATGAAAGAGAACAAACATTAAACCAATTATTAGTTGAAATGGATGGATTCGCAGAAAATGAAGGTGTTATTGTGTTAGCAGCAACCAATAGACCAGATGTATTAGATAAAGCTTTACTAAGAGCAGGAAGATTTGACAGACAAATTGTTGTAGGATTACCAGATGTAAAAGCAAGAGAACAAATCTTAGAAGTGCATAGTAGAAAGAAAAGATTAGCAGATGATGTAGACTTAAAAATTATTGCAAAAAATACATCAGGATTTGCAGGAGCAGACTTAGAAAACATATTAAATGAAGCAGCATTATTAGCAGCTAGAAGAAACATTAATGAAATTGGAATGAGAGAAATCGAAGATGCCATGGTTAAAGTAACTATGGGACCTGAAAAGAAAACAAGAGTAAGAAGTGATAAAGAAAACAAATTAGTTGCTTATCATGAAGCAGGGCATGCAGTTGTAAGTCATTATTTAGAAACACAAGATCCAGTACATGAAATATCAATTGTACCTAGAGGTATGGCTGGAGGATATACGATGTATAGACCAACAGAAGATAAAAATTTCATGTCAAAAACAGAAATGGAAGAAAATATTGTTTCACTTTTAGGTGGAAGAGTTGCAGAAGCACTTATCTTAAATGATATATCAACAGGTGCAAGTAATGATATCGAAAGAGCAACACAAATTGCAAGAAGTATGGTAACCAAATATGGTATGAGTGAAAAAATAGGAGCATTGATGTTAGGTTCTAGTCAAGATGAAGTTTTCTTAGGAAGAGACTTTGGACATACAAAAGAATATTCAGAAGAAACAGCAGCTATTATTGATGAAGAAACAAAGAGAATCGTAGATACTGGATATAATAGAGCAAAGAAAATTTTATCAGATAATGTAGATAAATTACATCAAGTTGCAGGAATTTTACTTGAAAAAGAAAAAATCACTTCTGATGAATTTGAGGCAATTTTTGCAGAACAACAATAGAATAAAAACTACGGACGTACAAGGTACGTCCATTTTTTTGTCCTAAATATAAAAAGAAAGTAGCAAATGATATTGCTATTTTCTTTTTTTTACGATACAATAAAAATATAAAGGAAAAAATAAGGTAGTGTAAAGTAGTCTATGAAAAAATAGAATATGAAAACATTATCCAAAAAATGTAAAATAGTACATTGAAAAGT
>CALXXJ010000017.1 GCA_944392665.1 uncultured Clostridia bacterium
AGTGATAATACAAAAATAAAAATATTATGGGCATTAGATGTTCATGAAATGTGTGTATGTGATTTAGCAGTGTTAACCAATATGACAAAATCAGCGATTTCTCATCAACTAAGAGCTTTAAAAGAAGCAAATTTAGTAAAATACAGGAGAGACGGTAAAAATGTATATTATTCATTATCAGATACTTGTACGCGTCATATTATAGAAAATGGTATCTTACACACGATAAATAAAGAATAAGACAATAAATACTTAAAAAATAAAAAGTTAGAAAAAAGGACAAAATAGAGGAAAGGAAAAAGATTTTATGAAAAAGAATTATATATTAGAAGATTTAGACTGTGCAAATTGTGCAGCAAAAATAGAAGAAGGTGTGAAAAAGATTGAAGGTGTTGCAGAATGTTCTGTAAGCTTTGTAACAGAAAAAATGATTGTAGAAATTGAAGAGGGAAAAGAGAAGGAAGTAGAAAAAGAAATTAAAAAAGTAGTAAAAAAAATAGAGCCTGACACAACATTGAGAGAAGCATAGAAAAGAGGTGACAAGATACATGAAAAAGAGATTAAGAAAAATTATTATAGCAGCTATTATTTTTCTAATAGCTGTTCTCATAGAAAAAATAAATTTTGTTAATATTGACGAAAATACGATATTTATCATACAAATTGTATTATATGTATTAAGTTACTTAATTGTTGGATTTGAAGTTGTAAAAAAAGCAGTTGTGAATATTTTTCATGGAGAGTTTTTTGATGAAAATTTCTTAATGAGTGTTGCAACCATTGGCGCATTTGCTATTAAGGAATTTCCAGAAGCAGTCGCAGTTATGCTATTTTATCAAATAGGGGAATATTTTCAAAGCTATGCAGTAAAAAAATCTAGAAAGTCGATTGCAAGTTTAATGGACATCAGACCAGATTATGCAAATTTAAAAGTAAATGGAAATATAGAAAAGAAGTCACCCGAAGAAGTAAAAATAGGTGATGTCATTGTTGTAAAACCAGGGGAAAAGGTTCCACTAGACGGAATTGTTATAGAAGGAACTTCTATGTTAGATACATCAGCATTAACAGGAGAATCTGTTCCAAGAGAAGTAAAGGTAAATGATACTATATTAAGTGGATGTATTAATTTGAATGGTGTTTTAGATATTAAAGTAGAAAAAGCATTTGGAGAATCCACAGTCAGTAAAATATTAGATTTAGTTGAAAATGCAACAAATAAAAAGGCTAAAACAGAAAACTTTATTACAAAATTTTCGAAATATTATACACCAATTGTTGTGCTTTTAGCATTAATCATAGCATTTATTCCACCATTGATAACAAAAACAGATATATTAGATTGGGTATATAGAGCTCTTACATTTTTAGTGGTATCATGTCCATGTGCTTTGGTAATTTCTGTTCCACTTAGTTTCTTTAGTGGAATCGGAGCAGCTTCTAAAAAAGGAATATTAGTAAAAGGAAGCAATTATTTAGAATTGTTATCTAAAACAGAAATTGCTGTATTTGATAAAACAGGAACTTTGACAGAAGGTGTTTTTGATGTGCAAAAGATTAAGAATGAGAACGAAATTGGCCCAAAAGAATTATTAGAATTAGCAACATATTGTGAAAGTTATTCAAATCATCCAATATCTATTTCTATACAAAAAGCCTATGGAAAAGAGATTAATAAAAATAGAATTATCCATAGCGAGGAAGTGGCAGGAAAAGGAATTATTAGTAAAATTGATGACAAAGAAGTTGCTTGTGGGAATATAAAATTAATGAAAGAATTAAATTTAGATAATATAGAACAAGTAGATGAAATAGGAACTGTTATTTATGTAGCAATTAATAGGCAATATGCAGGATATATTTTAATAAGTGATAAGATAAAAGATGATTCTAAAAAAGCAATTCAAGATTTGAAAAAAGCAGGCGTTAGAAAAACAGTTATGCTGACAGGAGATAATAAAGATGTAGCAGAAAAAGTAAATCAAGAATTAAAGCTAGATATGGTATATAGTGAATTGCTTCCAATAGATAAAGTAAATAAAGTAGAAGAATTATTGAAGAATAAAAACGAAGAATCAAAATTAGCATTTATTGGTGATGGGATTAATGATGCACCAGTATTGGCAAGAGCAGATATAGGAATTGCCATGGGAGGATTAGGTTCAGATGCAGCAATAGAAGCAGCAGATATTGTTATTATGACAGATGAACCATCAAAAATAGCAACTGCCATGAAAATTTCAAGAAAAACTTTGAAAATTGTTTATCAAAATATTAGCTTTGCAATAATTGTAAAAATAGGTGTTTTAATATTAAGTGCTTTGGGATTGGCTTCTATGTGGGCAGCTGTATTTGCTGATGTAGGTGTAACTGTTTTAGCAGTGCTAAATTCATTTAGAGCACTGAAATAGTATATATTAGAGATGAATTAATAAATGAATATAATGACAATTGGAAAGTTGAACAATTCAATAAAAATCTAATTAAAAAGAGAACCCATGTTATGTATTATAAGGATATTGAATGTGATTGGAAAGTTCTTAGAAAATATTAAAATCGATTACTGAGGGAGCAATTCCATTGGAGAGGCTCAGTAATCGATTTTTAAATTTTTTTAGAGCTTGTATTGAACCGAAATATCTTTATAATACATAACATGGGTTCTCTTTTACAATAAATTTATAAAAAGCTATTTTACAATTTTAATGAAATTATATTCATATCCTGAAACAGAAATATTTTCATTTTTTTCACCTTTATATATACCGCCATCATCACCACTTAAATCTACTTTAAGTCTTACAGGACAAATAAATTCCTCATTTAAGTTGTTGATAATATGAATAGTAAAATTTAAAGTATAATTTATATCATTTAAATTAATACCAGCTTCTTGTAGTACCTTTCCATTAAAAGAAATGGTATTAGAATCAGAAGAAGCAGCATAATTTGTGATAATATCTTGATTCATGTATCCTAAAGTAATTGGGTTTGAACAGTCTGCATAAAAAGTAGGTTGTTCATAATCTGTATTATTATTTTCATCATTTGTGCTAACAATATTATATTCTATTTTATCATCATCTAATTCGTCTATTTCTTTATATTTTGCAAAATCAAATGCGCTTTTATAGTTGACATATTGATGCCCCTTATCAGAACCAGTTGTGATATTTATATTATCAATATATAAATCCTTTACGGTATTTTCATTTGTAAGATCATATACGGCACTTGTATTATCTATAGTTATTGCAATATCGCTATATTGTAAAATGCTTAAATCTTGCAAAGATTCATTTTCACTTTTATCAATTGCATTAGCACTACTATATATTAATATTTTTTGAATTTTAAAAATAGGATTTTCATTTTGTTCTGCAATTTTTTCAACTTGAGTTGAAAATTCACTTTTTGCATAAGAAACTTTAAAAATCAAATCATAATATAAAAATGATAATACACATAATAATAATATAAAAATAGTTAAAATAGTTTTATGATGTTTAATTCTAATTTTTTTCATAATGACTCCTTTTAGCTAAGTCTATTATATAACATTTCCATGTAAGAATATACTTTTGTATGCCAATCTGGGTCACTAGCATATCTTTGGTTAACTCCTTCTACTGTAGGACCATTATAATACCAAGCGCTTGCTGTTTCTCCATCATAGATTTTGGTTCCTGCTGGATTTAGATAATATTTTACTAATGATTTAGTTACAGTTTCAATTCCTTCTGCATATGAACTAAAATCATAAGAAGATTCATAAGGTGTTTCATCATAAGAACCATAACCGAATAAGTTATTTTTTTCTTGTGCAATTTGTGATGTACCCCAAGCACTTTCATGGATAGCAATAGAAGCTATAAATATACCATTTACATTATATTTCTTGTCCATGTTATAAAAGACTTCAGCATTTTCTTCAAAAATTCCATTTGTATCATTTGGTAAGTCTTTAAAGATTTTTTGATAATCTTTTAATGTTAATCCAGTAGATTTATTTAATTCCATTTCAACATTTACATTGATTAAAATTCTTTGGATTCTATTCTTTTCGATAATACTTGGTGTTTTTGTAGGTGATGTTAATACATCAGTAGGTAAATATCCTTCGATTGTATCAAAAGATACTTTACACCAATCTTCATTAGGTAACTCAAGAAGTTTAACATCTATATAATTTTTGATATCTGCAACTTCCTCAGAATCTTCTGAAGCTTCTTTTCTTAAAGTTGCATCTTTATTTAAATAAACTGTGTCTCCAATATGTATATTCAAATCTGCTAAGAAATCTGAAGTTCCAATATCTAAAATTTGTGGTGTTGGTTCTTCAATTGTTTCTTTTGCTAAAATAATTTCTTCTATAAATTCTCCATTTTCATAAGTTTTTACCAAAGAAACATTTTCTTTTCCCATAACACCTTCTTGTAAAACAACTTGTTCACCTCTTGGAAGTGTTGGATTTTGTTGTGTTTGAATTTCATATTCAATTTCTCTCTCTTCAGAAACTTGTTCTTTTACTTTTTCAAAACTTGAGTTTTCAGAAATAATTTTTTGCATATTTAAGGCTCTTCTGTTTATTTCAAAATTAGTAGGAATAGATGCTGTTTCTACAACTTCTTCAGAATCATCAGTAGTATCTCCTGTTTCAACTGAAAATACATTCATAGGAAATACTGCAATAATAACTAAAACTAGAACAACCAAAACAATTAATAAATTTGAAAGCTTTATTCCTTTTTTGTTATCAAAAGAAACATCAGTACTTTCAACAAAAGAAACTCTTGCCTTTGGTTTAGATTGTTTTTGTATATTAGACTGCTTTTGAACACTAGATTGTCTTTGGATGCTAGGCTGTTTCTGAATATTAGATTGTTTTTGAATACTAGGCTGTTTCTGAATACTAGATTGTCTTTGGATGCTAGATTGTTTTTTAACTTTAGATTGCTTTTGAACTTTAGATTGTTTTAAAATATTAGATTCTGAATTAGTTTTTGAAGATGTATTTACTTGAGTTGTTCCAGAATATCGAATTTCTTGTAACTCTTTAAAAACGTCAGACAAATTTCTGGTATCTTGATTTTTATTCATAGAGTTATTTTTGCCATTTGACATCTTAAATTCCTCTCTTTCATAAATTTCTACACCACTATTATACAATAACAAAATAAACTTGTCTACAAAAAAATATAAAAAAAAACAAAGTAGCAAAAATTTCTAAAAATAAATGAATAAATCCTTAATTTACTTGCAAAATCTATAAAATAGTATATAATAAAAGCATAAAGTTGAAAAGACAATAAAAAGTAAATTCTTTAAAGATTTGACTTAGGAAGGAAAGCGAACAAACATGAATTTAGAAGGAATTGAAAAAGAAATAGGATATACATTTCAAAATAAAGAGTTATTGAAAACAGCATTAACACATACATCTTATGCCTATGAAAAACATGTAGATAGCAATGAAAAGTTAGAATTCCTGGGAGATAGTATATTAGAATTTCTATCAAGTAGGTATCTATTTACCCATTACATGAATTTAAGAGAAGGAGAAATGACTAAAGTTAGGGCAACAGTTGTATGTGAAAAGAGTTTATATAAAATAGCAACAAAACATCATTTTGGAGAGTACCTATTATTAGGAAAATCAGAAAAAATAAATGGAGGAAATAAAAGGCCAGCAATATTAGCAGATAGTGTAGAAGCTGTAATTGCTGCCATGTACTTAGATGGCGGATTAGAACCAGTCAATACATTTATTATTGAAAATTTAAAAGAAGAAATTGAACAAGCAAGTAAGCATGTAGGAGATAAAGATTATAAAACGGTATTACAAGAAAAATTACAAGAAGCAGGAGATGTTAAAATAGAATATGAAATTATAAAAGAAAGCGGACCAGACCATGATAAAAGTTTTGAAGCACAAGTTAAATTTAATGGTGAAATCTTGGCGAAAGGTTCTGGGAAAAGTAAAAAAGGGGCTGAAATGCAAGCAGCGAAAAAAGCGCTAGAAAATTTAAAATAGAAAAGAGGTAAATCTATGAAACATCAATACATAATACCGATATTTGTACCACATCTAGGGTGTCCAAATGATTGTATTTTTTGCAATCAAAAATCAATTAGTGGTCAAAAAAAGAATATGACAAAAGAAGAAGCAAAAAAGATAATAGATGATTACCTAAAGAATATAAAAGATAAAGAAGCACAAATTGAAATTGCTTTCTTTGGAGGAAGTTTTACAGCAATAGAAGAAAAGTTACAAAATGAACTATTAGAATTAGCATATGAATATGTAAAAAATGGAAAAGTAGAGAGTATTAGAATATCTACGAGACCAGATTGTATTAATAAAGATATATTAAAAAGACTAAAAAAATATAAGGTAAAAACAATTGAATTAGGTGTGCAATCTTCAAATGATTATATCTTAAAAAGAGCCAATAGAGGACATACATTTCAAGATGTAAAAAAAGCATCCAAATTGATTCGATTTTATGGCTTTAAATTAGGACATCAAATGATGGTTGGATTACCAGAAAGTACAAGAATTGACGAAATTAATACAGCAAAAGCATTGATAAAATTAAAACCAAAAATGGTAAGAATTTATCCAGTATTAGTAGTGAAAAATACAAAATTAGAAAAAGAATATAAAGAAGGAATTTATGAGCCATTACCATTACCACAAGCAATTGAAACTTGTAAAGAATTGGTTAGAATGTTTGCAGACAAAAAAATTGATATTATCAGGGTTGGTTTGCAAAGCACAGATGAAATTTCAGATCCTAGCCGAGAAAAGAGTGAAGTTGTAGCAGGTCCATATCATCCAGCATTTAGACAATTAGTGGAATCAGCTATGTGGTATGATGCAATTGTTGGAAAAATTAAAAAACTAAATGTAAAAGTAAAAGAAGTAGAAGTAAAAGTAAATCCAGTAGATGCCAATAATGTGATTGGACATAAAAAAGAAAATGTTAAAAAATTGAAAGAATATTATGATGTAGATTTAATTTTAAAACAAGATGAATCAATTAAACAAGGAAAATCTAAAATTGAAGTTACAAAAACTTTTAAAGATTTTGCTTATGAAGAAAAGGAAGAAGAGAAAAAAGAAGTCAGTAAGAAATAAAGAATAAAATCACCTAAAATTACCAATACTAGTAATAAAGGTGATTTTTATTATGAACGGAAAAGAAAAAATCCAAATAAAAAAAATTATTATAGAAATATTGGGAACAATCTTAGGTGCATTTATTATTGCAGTAGCTGTATCATTATTTTTATTGCCAAATAAACTATCTTCTGGAGGTGTAGCTGGAATTGCAACAATCACATATTATTTGTTCCATATGCCAATGGGAATTAGTATGTTAATCATAAATGTTCCATTATTTTTTATGTCTATATTAAAAATCGGAAAAAAATTTTTTGTAGAATCAATTATAGGAACAGTTAGTTTATCAGTGTTTATTGATATATTAGATAAAGTCACACCATTAACAGAAGATAAATTTTTAGCATGTATTTATGGTGGTATTTTAATGGGAGTAGGAACAGCTATTATCTTAAAATGTAATAGTTCAACAGGTGGAACAGATTTGTTTAGTTATATAGCAAGAATTTATAAACCAACTATGAAAGTGGGAGAAATTATCTTTTTAATTGATATTGCAATAGTGGCTTTAAATATGATCTTCTTAAGAGAAATTGAAATCGGGTTATATTCAGCAATAGCTATTTACTTGATGGGCAAGATTATAGATATTTTGTTTGAGGGAATCTATTTTACAAAATTGATTTATATTGTTTCTGATAAAGCAGAAGAAATTGCAAAGGAAATTGGGAAGAAAATAGGAAGAGGTACAACAGGAATTTATGGAAAAGGTATGTATACCAATTCTGATAAATTAATTTTGATGTGTGCAGTTACCAGAAAAGATGTGGGACATACTATACAAATCATAAGAAAAATAGATAAAAAAAGTTTTGTCATTATTACAAACTCAAGAGAAGTTTTGGGATTAGGATTTAAAAGTGGATAAATGTCCCAGACAGAAACGTCCCCAAAAGGACAAAACATGAACTTGCTAATGAAATAAGAAAATGGTAATATGGTAGTAAATTTAATAGATAAAAGGGGAACATGTATGAAAACCATATTAATTGTAGAAGATAATACAGATATACACAATTTACTAAAAGAAGTATTAGAAAATGAAAAATATAGAGTTTTAGATAGTTATTCTGGAACAGAAGCTTTGATGGTCTTAGAAAAAGAAAAGGTGGATTTAATCTTATTAGACTTAATGTTACCAGGACTAAATGGAGAAGAGATTATAAAAAAAATAAAGGACATACCTATTATTGTTATTAGTGCCAAAATTTCTCCAGAAGATAAAGTAAATGCCTTACTTAGTGGTGCAAATGATTATCTTACAAAACCATTTTCTACAGAAGAACTATTAGCAAGAATACAAGTGCAATTTAGAATTGATAAAGATAGGAAAGAAAACAGGAAAGACTTAAAATTAACATATAAACAGATGGTATTAAATCAAGAAAATCACACAGTATATATAGGAGAAAGTCCAATATATCTAACCAAAACAGAATATGCGATAATGAAGCAATTATTGTTAAATCCAAAACAAGTAGTAACGAAATCAAAGTTACTAGAATTTATTAGTCAAGATACATTAGATTGTGATGAAAATTCATTAAAGGTACATATTAGTAATATTCGAAAAAAAATAAGACAAGTAACAGAGGAAGAATATATTGAATCTGTATGGGGAATTGGTTTTAAAATGTATGAGCAAAAGTGATATAACTAAAATTTTTGACATTTTAGTTTTCAAAAATAAAATTAACAAAATCTTAACGATTTCCTTAACTGAATTCTTAACTATTTTGTTATAAATTAAATAAAGAAAGGAGGAGGTTATGGAATATATTTTAGAAACGAATCAACTTGAAAAAACATATCATCATTTTAAAGCCATTAACAATCTAAATATTCATGTACCTAAAGGAAGTATCTATGGATTGATTGGGAAAAATGGAACGGGAAAAACAACTTTGATTAGACTAATTTGTGGATTGCAAAAACCTACTAATGGAGGGTATACAATTTATGGTATTAAAGATACAGAAAAAGAAATTTTAGACATAAGAAAGCGTATGGGAGCGATTATTGAGACACCATCTATCCGTTTAGACGCTACTGCTGAAGATAATTTAAAAGAGCAATATAGAATGATAGGATTACCTAGTTTTGATAATTTACAAGAACTTTTAAAATTAGTAGGACTAGCAAATACAGGAAAGAAAAAAGCAAGACATTTTTCTTTAGGAATGAAACAAAGACTAGGAATTGCTATTGCACTGGTAGGAAATCCGGATTTTTTAATACTAGATGAACCAATTAATGGTTTAGACCCAGAAGGAATTATTGAAATTAGAGAATTGATATTAACATTAAATAAAGAAAAAGGAATTACCTTTTTAATTTCTAGTCATTATTTGGATGAACTATCTAAAATTTCTACACATTATGGTTTTATAAAAAATGGCACAATGCTTCAAGAAATTGCTAAAGAGCAATTGGAGGAAAAATGCAAAAAAAGAATAGAATTAGAAGTAAGTAATGTAAAAGAATGTGTAAAATATTTTGAAGAAAGACAATTTTCTTATGAAGTAATTTCAGAAAAAAGACTGAATTTGTATAATAAAATAAACATTACAGATTTGGCAATTGCACTCTCAGAAAAAAATTGTATAATTAATAAGTTTCAAGAAAAGGAAGAATCTCTTGAAAGCTATTATATAAACTTGATGGGAGGTGGCAATAATGAATAAATTATTAAGAACTAATTTTTTTAGACTAATCAAAAATAAAATATTTTTGGGGATTGTTATTATTACATTAGGAATAGCAAGTGTCTTATTATTTAATACAATCATAAATAATCAAGGAGAAACAAAAGAAGGTATTGACAGATTATTAGTTATGTATATGTTCTTTATAGGGATAGCTATGGCCATGTTTACAAGTTTATTTATGGGAACAGAATATTCAGATGGAATTCTTAGAAATAAAATTGTAATAGGGTATAGTAGAAAAGATATTTATTTGGCAGATCTTATAACGAGTATTATTGTGGGATTGTGTATACAATTCATATATATGTTAATTGTAGCAATTATAGGAATTCCAATTCTTGGAACATTACAGATGACAGTAGAAAAATTTTTGTTTATTATATTAGATATAGTTTTCATCATTATTACATATGCTTCTATATTTACTTGTATTACATTGTTGTGTTCTGATATTACAATATCAACAGTTAGTTGCATGATTTTAGTATTGATTATGTTTATTGCTAGTATGGCTTTATCTTCAACAGCAAATGCTATGAAATATGACGAAACATATATACAAAACGAAAATGGAGAAATTGAAGTTCATCAAAACTTAAATCCGGATTATCCAGGAGATTTAAAGAAAAATGTTGCCAAAACAATTTTATATTGTCTTCCAACAGGACAAACAAGTCAAATAATCAGTCAAGTATCTAAAAAACCATTTCAAATTACAAATTATATGTCAGATAATGAATTAAAAACAGCCTTTTTGTATTCATTAGGTGTAACAATTATTATAACAGGTGTGGGAATGTACAGCTTTAAAAGAAAAGATTTGAAATAGATTACTAAGGAAGTAAAAATAGATGATTTTATTGGGAAAACAAAATCATTAAAGAAGAAAGGTTTGGTGAATATGTGGATTTATATAATTGTTGGTATAGGATTTGGTATAGCTGCATTTTTCATAGGAATAAAACTATATTTTTTAAAGAAATCCATAAAAGAAATCCATATATCACTAAGTAGAATATTAAAAACAGATACTAATCAGTTATTAACTATATCTTCTGCAGATAAAGAAATGAAATTATTTGTAAATGATTTAAACAAAGAATTACAAAACTTACGAAAAGAAAAATTGGAATATCAAAATGGAAATCAAGAATTAAAGAAAATCGTTACCAATATTTCTCATGACATACGAACACCACTTACAGCTATTCAAGGTTACATAGATTTACTGAAGAAAAATACAGAAAAACAAGAAGAGTATATACAAATTATAGAGAAAAAAACAGAAGAATTAACATTACTTACAGATCAATTATTTGATTTTTCTACAACAATGGATGTGGGGATAAAAATAAAGAAGGAGAAATGTTGTATAAACGAAATTTTAGAAGAAGTTTTAGCAAATATGTATCCTATTTTTAAAGAAAAACAAATGAATCCAAAGCTTGAAATTTGTAAACAAAAAATATATAGGAATTTAGATAAGAATAGTATAAATCGTATATTTGAAAATATATTATCAAATGTTTGCAAATATGGTAAAGGGGATTTTACAGTAATATTAGATTCAAAAGGTGTGATTACATTTTCTAATAAAGCGACATCCTTAGATGAGATAACTGTTCAAAAAATTTTTGATAGATATTTTACAGTTGAGAATGCCAAAAAATCTACAGGATTAGGATTATCAATTAGTAAACAACTTGTGGAATTAAATGGAGGAACAATATCTGCAAAATATGTTAAAGAAAATTTGATTATTAAAATATGTTTTTTTGAGAAATCATAAGATGTCTTATTTATAGATACATGGTAATATGATATAAAAATAAAAGGAAAAAAATTATGAGAAAAATGAATAGTGAAGAAATAACCGATATATTTAAAGAAATAAAAAAAGATAATAAGGGACTGGAAGATTTATATAGGATATATCATAAGAAAGTTTACGGTATTGCATTTTCTATAGTGAAAAATAAAGAAGATGCAGAAGACATCATGCAAGTTGTTTTTGCCAAAATACAAGAATTAGATAAAACGAAATTACCATCTGCTAAAGGAATGACATGGTTATATACACTTACAAAAAATGAAACTTTAAATTATTTGAAAAAGAAAAAGGGAGAAGTTTCATTAGATACTATATATGAAATAGAAAATAAAAATAATGAAATAGACAAAAAAATAGATCATATAGAATTTAATCGATTAATTAGTAAACTAAATGAGAAAGAGCAGGAAATTATTTCTTTAAAAATTCTATCTGATTTTTCATTTCAAGAGATTAGTGAGTTGCTAAATGAACCTATTGGAACAGTAAAGTGGAGATATTATAAAAGTTTACATTCTATAAAACGAATGTTAGGAAGTTTAGCAATGTCTATTATTACATTTGTTATTGGAACAAAAACAATCCTTACAAATGTAAAAACACATAAAGAACAACAAGACACAATACAAGAGGAAGATAATCTAAATACAACTGAGCAAGAAGAGACACAAAATGCAACAAGACAAGATACTAATAATACAAACAATCAAGAACTTCAAGAGGAAGAACAAAATAAAGAGATGCAAGATATTGTGCAAGAAGATACAACAAATTCAACAGAACAAGAAAATACAAATAAGGCAGAAGAAAATAGTACCCGACAAAACAATATCATTGAAAATGTAATACCATCGGAAAACGAAATAAGTTCAAACACAATCATTCAGGAGAATGAAATAAAGCAAGAAACAATTGCAAACGAAGGAATGGCAGAAAATCAGATTTCATATGTGGGAATAGGACTAATAGGCATATCTGTTATATTTTTCATTATGACGATTATTTTTTTCATAAAATACCAACTAAAAACCAAAAAGAAATTGTCTAAATAATAGAAGGGAAAAGGTGGTATGAATGAAAAAGAAAATTATAATCATTATTAGTGTGCTTATTATTTTATTAATAATAGGATATGGAAGTATTGTATATACAGATTATCATAAAGTGGTAAATGGAGAATTACCTGTTTTTGCCAATTATTCTGATAATGGAAGTTATCAAGGATTAGGTTATACAGTTGAAGTAAAATATTATCAAAATACAGATATCATTGAAGAAATGAATATGAAATTTTTGGGTAAAACAATAGCAGGAATCATACAATGTATTGAAGAGCAAAATGAAAATCAAGAGAGTGTTATCATTGAAAATGGAAATATACAAAATGAGAACAAGCTTGATGAATTTATAGATAAGGCAAATAACCGTGAAGCATCTATTTTACAAATACATGCAATTTCGGGTGAAAAAACAGACAATATAAAACTAGAATTTGTACCAGGAAAAATTGAAGAAATTAATACAGAAGAAACAAATACAGTCAATATGCAAGTCCCAAGTAGTGCTGCAACAGCAGAAGAATATCAAGAAGCTTATGGTTATTATAAAATAACAGTAAATGATACAGAAACAGGAAGATATGATGGCTTACGTTGGCAAATGAAAAGAATAACGAAAGATAATATTGTACAAGTTATTATGGAGCCATTTCTTATAGAGGTAACAGAGTTTCCTGTTATTTGCGAATATTCTTTGGAAAGCTCATCATATGAAAAGAAATTTGAATTAAC
Source organism: uncultured Clostridia bacterium (assembly GCA_944392665.1). Taxonomy (GTDB): domain Bacteria; phylum Bacillota; class Clostridia; order TANB77; family CAG-508; genus CAG-269. The sequence goes on from CALXXJ010000017.1 coordinate 13,516, forward strand.
ATATATGGGCAGAAAAGATATGGGGGTAAAGAAAATTGCAGAAAAGAATCAATTTGATAATTTGGATTTTGGAGTATATACAATTGCAGGAGATGTTTCTATTACAATAGAAGGAGACATGGTATACTCTTTAGAAGATGCTTTAAGTCAAAGTGTGATTACTGTTCAAGATATCTTAGAACAGGCAAAAGCAGATAAAAAATACGGATTTTGTGAAGAAGCCTATTATAGTGATGGAGGTAGCATAGAGTATCGATATTCTACCTATACCATATTAAAATATAATACTTTAGATGCTAATAAAGATTTGGTGATTGGTATGCCAGGTACTATTATTAATCAAGTAAATGTAAGTGGGTATAGAACAGAATAAGAAGCAAAGGAAAAACAGATAAAACCAAGATTTGAAATATGTGGATAAATCATTACAAAAAACTCAATCAATATCGTATGAATGAGGAATTAAAAAATAGAAAAGCAAATCATTTAAAATATGTTGACAAGGATGATAATTAGTGATATAAAAAATGATGAAAAGACAAAAGAGGAGAAAAAATAATGTCAAAATTTATAAATTGTCAAAAAACACATTTAGAAAAAAGCATTATTAATCAGAAAATAAAAGAATAAAAAGAAAGATGACAGGATAACCTATAATGAATAGGTTTATTTCCTGTCTTTTTGTAATAATACAGAAAAGCCTACAATATGAGACAAATAATGATATTTATGTGTGATTTACAATTTATATAAAAGAAAGGGGAAAGAAAATGAACAAGTTAAAAAAGATTTTTTGGATTGGATTTATTTCATTAGTTTTTATGATTGCAATGGGAGCCTATCATCAAGTAAGTGCTGCAGACATTACGTATAAAGCTGAATATGCAAGTGCCATATCATATAAACTTACAATAACAGGATTAGAAGAAGAACCAGAAAAATATGATTTATATAATGCTATGATTTGCCAAGAAACAGATGTTACAGGAGATGATTTTTATCCAATTTATGGGAAACATTTTCCAATTGAATACAATCAAGAGACAAATTCTTGGGAAGGTATTTCATCTCAACCAATAGGTGTTAATACTTTATATTCTGGTTTTGATAAAAAAGGACAATACTATGTATATGTTGCGGCTAGAGAAGCAGGAACTACAAGAAATTGGGTAATACTAGATGGACCAACAGAAATTGAAACACCACCATTACCTTCTTTAGGGAATAGAATTTCAATTAGTCCATTTTCATACACTAGTACAGATTATCATATTCAAGTAAATGCATTAGATACAATGCTTCATAATGGTGTGCAAAGGACAATTCGCTTTTATGTAGGAGAAGTAACAGATGAAAATTTGTTGAAAAAATTAAGTGAAAATAAAGAAAGTGCATATGATGAACTTTTACAATATGCAAAAGAACAAGAACCAAATTTACAAGAAGATAGTTTTCAAGATACTAAAACTGGAATATTAGATTACAATATAGTAGCAGATTATCCAATAGAAAATGGAAAATATTATTTCATACATTCTATATTAGATAATGAAAATGGTACCTATAATGATGTAGAAGATATAGAGATATATAGTGGTGTTCGTTCATCTCAAGGTGTAAGGCTTGCAGGTTTTGAATATAATGGAACCCAAGAAAATCCACAAGATCAAAATGAAAATTCAGTTAATAACGGAAATACAACTAATAACGATAATACAATAGCAACTAAACCATTACCAAATGCAGGAAGTTCAATAGTAGCAATCGTTATATTAATTGTAACCATTACATGTGTTGCAATATTATATATGAAAAATAAAGAGTATAAAGGCATTAAGTAGCATGAACCATATGAAAAAAATTAAAATAGGGGAAGGTATTATGAAAAACATAAAAGAAAACAATGGAATTGCTTTAGTTACGTTGATAATTATTATTGTGATTGCAATTATTATAATAGGAATAAGCATTTTTTTAATAGTTAAAAACAATCAAGAAAATACAAATCAAAATACATTAAGTTCTAATATTTCTGAAGTAGAAAATTATGAAAATACAGAAGAAACAGATGAAAATGTATATGAATCAACAGAAAGTGAAGAAACAGAAGAATTAGATGAAGAAATTTCATGGAAATCGTTGTTCCCAGATGGTGGAAATAGAACAACAATTACTTTTAAAGATGATGATGACGATATGAAAGCCTTTAAATTGGATTATCCAGAAAATTACGAATTAAATGTATGGCAAAGAGATTATGAAGGACAAACAGTGAAAGATTTTATAGAAAAAAATGGTGATGTACAAAATAATGTGTGGGTTGAAAAAGAATATGTTACATTCCAAGTATATATAGAAACTTCTCAAGTTTCTGAGAATGAAACATTTACACAGAGAGCACAAAGAAAAAATCCAGAAGGATTTGCTTTAGGAACAGAAGAACATCCAGCATGGGCATATCAAGATGGTGGTGTGATAAACCTTTACTATCAAGGTGCACAAAATTATGCACTTGTTATGAGATATAATAATTCAACTTCAGTCAATAAATATGGTGCACAAGCAGTAGCAGAATTTTTATATAATATGATAACATATACGGAAAATTAAAAGTTAATTACTCTATATCAAAATATAGAGTAATTTTTTTTCTTGAATAAGAAACTTTAGGAAATTTTTATGATATAATTTAATCAAAATATAAAAAAGTTAAAAAATTACAGTATGAAAAGTGTTAAATCAAAATGCGTTATTTTTAACTAGATTGAAGGAATGAAATAAAAAATGAAAAAGCAACAATACATATTAAAAAATCCAGAAACTTTTAACTTGAAAGACATATTTGAATGTGGACAATGTTTTCGATGGAATGAACAAGAAGATGGAAGTTATACAGGCATATGGAAAGAAAATGTGGTAAATATCCAAAAAGAAGGACAAGATTTTGTATTTACTGGTATATGTGAAAATAATAATTTAGAAGAGGAAATACAGAAATATTTTGATTTAGATAGAAATTATGAAGAAATAAAAAAAGAGCTATCAAAAAAAGATGAATATATGAAAACAAGTATTGCATATGGTAAAGGTATCAGAATCTTAAACCAAGATTTATGGGAAACCATTATATCATTTATCATATCTGCTAATAATAATATACCAAGAATAAAAGGTATTATTGAAAGATTATCAAAAGCATATGGTGATAAAATAAAATGGAAAGGAAAAGAATATTACACATTTCCGACTCCTATGCAGTTAAAAAATGTAACAGTAGAAGAATATAGAAAATTAGGATTAGGTTTTAGAGATGTAAGGTTATATGAAACTACAAAAATGATATTGGAAGGAAAAGTGGATTTACAAGAATTGAAGAACAATCCAAATACAGTAGAAGTAAGAGAAAAATTGTTAACCCTTTCAGGAGTAGGCTCTAAAGTGGCAGATTGTATATTACTATTTTCTGATTTAAAACGTTTAGAAGTATTTCCAATCGATGTCTGGGTAAGAAGAGTAATGAATGATTTATATATTCAAAATGAGGATGAGGCAAAAGTAAGTAAAAAAGAAATTGAAAAAATTGCGAAAAATAAATTCGGAAATTTAGCAGGATTGGCACAACAATATTTGTTTTATTGGAGAAGAGAAGCTTGAGGGAATTTGTCCAATTGGGGACGTTTCTGTTTGGGACATTTTGAGGGATTTTGGGGACGGACTCATTTTTCCCTTTTAATATTCTTATCTATCTAAAAATATAGAATGTAAAGTCATTACACAATTTTGTATAAGCTAAATTGTTGTATTTTTTTACATTCTATATTTTTTATAAACTTAATAAATAAAAAAGGAAAAAATGAGCAAACTATTCCCAAAAATCCCTCAAAATGTCCCAAACAGAAACGTCCCCAATTGGACAAAATGAGTCTATCACCAAAATCTCTCAAAATATTCCAAACAGAAACGTATTCAATTGGACAAAAGATATTGTAAAACAAAAATAGGTATGATAGAATTTGAAACAAGGAGGGAAAAATGATTTATACAATAACATTTAATCCAGCATTAGATTATATAACACAAGTTGAAAATTTTAGAATTGGTGAAATAAATAGAACAAAAACGGAAACAATATTACCAGGAGGAAAAGGACTGAATGTTTCTATTGTACTAAAAAACTTAGAAATTGAAAATACGGCACTTGGTTTTGTGGCAGGATTTACAGGAGAAGAACTAATACGCAAAATGGAGTCACAAGGTGTAAAGACAGATTTTGTTAAAGTAGAAAAAGGAATAACAAGAATCAATATTAAAATTAGTTCTATTCATGAAAAAAAGGTAGAAGAAACAGCTTTAAATGGAATGGGACCACAAATTACAAAAAATGATATCGAAGTATTATTTGAGAAAATAGAAAAGATGTCAACAAAAGATGTTGTAATTTTATCAGGAAGTATACCTAAAAATATTGATAATGATATATATGAAAAAATATGTAAAAAACTTAATGAAAAAGAAATTACATTTATAGTAGATTCAACACAAGAATTACTTATGAATGTATTGAAGTATAATCCTTTTTTAATAAAACCTAACAAAGAAGAATTAGAAGAAACATTAAATTGTAAAATATCAACAAAAGAAGATATAATCAATGCATCTAAAAAATTAAAAGAAATGGGGGCGCAAAATGTTTTAGTATCATTAGGAAATGATGGGGCATTGTTATTAACAAAAGATAATAACACATATTATTCAAAAGCGCCTAGAGGACAAGTTGTCAGTACGGTTGGATCTGGAGATTCAATGGTAGCAGGCTTTTTAGCAGGATATTATCAAACTCAAAATTATGAGCATGCATTAAAAACAGGAGTGGCAGCTGGAAGTGCAAGTGCATTTTCAGTAGAACTTGCGACAAAAGAGGATGTTGATTTACTTTTAAAACAATTATAAGAAGCCTAACCTGGTTGTATACGGAAAAATCTTATATAGGGTTAGGATAAAAGCCAATTTTTCCTATACAATAATAATAAAAATTAACAAAAGAAAGGGGTAAGAGAATGAAAATTACAGATTTACTTAGCGAAAAGGCCATTAATCTGCATGGAAAAGCAAATAGTAAAGAAGAAGCGATTATTCAATTAGTAGATTTAATGGTAGAAAACGAAAATATTAACGATAAGGAAGCCTACAAACAAGCAGTACTAAAAAGAGAGGAAGAAGGAACCACAGGAATTGGTGAAGGAATTGCTATCCCTCACGGAAAAACAGATGCAGTAGAAAAACCTGGTTTAGCTGCCATGATCATTCCAGATGGAGTGGATTTTAAGTCATTAGATGGAAGTCCAGCAAAATTACTATTTCTAATAGCAGCACCAAATACAAAAGACAATGTGCATTTAGATGTTTTAAGTAGATTATCTACACTATTAATGGATACAGAATTTAGACAAGCATTATATGATGCAAAATCACCAAAAGAATTTTTAGAATGCATAGATAAAGCAGAAACGGAAAAATTAGGAGAAGAAAAAAATTCAAATGATCAATATGAAATTTTAGCAATTACGAGCTGCCCAACAGGTATTGCACATACGTATATGGCAGCAGAGGCTTTAGAACAAATGGGAGAACAATTAGGACATAAAGTAAAAGTAGAAACACATGGATCTTCAGGTGTAAAAAATAAATTCACAAAAGAAGAAATTAAAAATGCAAAGGGAATTATTATTGCATCAGATACAAACATTGATTTATCAAGATTTGATGGTAAAAAATTGATAAAAGCAAAAGTAGCAGATGGAATCAATAAACCAAAAGAACTAATTGAAAATGTATTATCATCAAATGCCAAAACATATCATTCAGACAACAAAAATAAATCTGAAGAAAATGATGATGAACAAAAAGAAAAAATAGGAACAAAAATTTATAAACACTTGATGAATGGTGTTACACATATGTTACCATTTGTTGTTGGTGGAGGAATTTTAATAGCAATTGCATTTTTATTGGATGATTATTCAATAGATCCTTCAAACTTTGGTATGAATACACCAATTGCAGCATTTTTTAAAACAATAGGAAATGCAGCATTTAATGTTATGTTATATATACTTGCAGGTTATATTGCAATGAGTATTGCAGATAGACCAGGGTTAGCAGTTGGATTTGTTGGAGGAATTTTAGCAGTACAAGGAACAACATTTGAATCATTAACAAATGGTGATATTACTTTAGTAAGTTCAGGATTTTTAGGAGCATTGATTGCAGGTTTTGTTGGTGGATATATTGTTTTAGGATTAAAAAAATTATGCAGTTATTTACCAGACAGTATAGAAGGTATTAAGACGATTCTTTTATACCCTGTATTTGGAATCTTGCTTATGGGAACATTTATGTTATTAATTAATCCTTATGTAGCATCAATCAATACTGCAATTAATGATTATTTATCTTCAATGAGTAATGCAAACAAAATTATATTAGGAGCTATATTAGGTGGAATGATGGCTGTGGATTTAGGAGGACCTATCAATAAAGCAGCATACACATTCGGAACAGGAATGTTAGCATCAGGACAATATGAAATCATGGCAGCTGTTATGGCTGGAGGAATGGTTCCACCAATTGCCATTGCACTTTTAGCAACTATATTCCCAAGAAAAATTCCTAAAAAAGATAAACAAGCAGCATATGTTAATTATATTATGGGATTATCATTTATATCAGAAGGAGCAATTCCTTTTGCCTCAGCAGATCCATTAAGAACAATTCCATCATTTGTTATTGGATCAGCAGTTACAGGAGCACTTTCAATGTGGTTTAGTTGTACATTAATGGCACCACATGGAGGAATATTTGTTATCGCAACTATTGGACATCCTGTAAAATATTTATCAGCAATTGCAATAGGAGCAATTATTTCTATGTTAATTATGGCAAAATTAAAAAAGAATTTGCCTGAATATCAAAAACAAGAAAGTAACGCAAATTAAGATAAATGCTTGAAAAAGTTAAATCTTTTTAACTAAATTTGAGCTTTAGGAAAGGAAAGTGAATCATTATGGTAAAAGATACAATTATATTAAAAAATGAAACAGGATTACATGCAAGACCAGCAGGTGAATTAGCAAAACTTGCTGCATCATTTCAAAGTACAATAAAATTAAATGTCAATGGTAAAACAGTTGATGCAAAATCAATCTTAGGAATCATGGCAGCAGGAATCAAATATAATACAGAAATTGAAGTAGAATGTGATGGAGAAGATGAAGAAAAAGCATTATCAGAAATCAAAAAAGGTTTTGAAAATAATTTTGGAGAAGAATAACAAGATTTTAGTTACAGTTTAACTATTCTTTCTGGAGGTCATATATATTATATTTTAAGCGGGTTTCGTGGGGACCGACACGCTACATATTCTTAATAAATCAGCGACAGTCCCGTGGGAGCTGATTTAGTTAGAATATGTAAAGTGTTGGGATAGCGAAAAATATAATATATATGACCTCCAGAAAGAGAATACTAAACTGTAACTGTTAAAGGTTTATAGGTTTATCCGTAAAACCTAAATACATAGATAAGGAATGATACAGATGCTAAAAGGAAAAGGAGTTTCAACTGGTATAGGATTTGGAAATATAGTTGTTTTAAAAAAACTAGAAAGAAAAATAGAAAAGAAAACAATAGAAAAGGAACAAGTAGAACAGGAATTAGAAAGATTTCATGAAGCATTAAAAGAACTAATTAATGAAACAGAAATACAAATAAAAAATATGAGTGGTACAGAAGCAGATATCATGCAAGCTTATGTGATGATTATGCAAGATCCATCATTAATTTCAGAAACAGAAAATGCCATTAAAAATTCAAATTATAATGCAGAATATGCTGTAGAAGTTGGATTTAATAGTATTATACAGATTTTTGAAAATATGGATGATGAATATATGGCTTCAAGATCTAGAGACATTCTAGATATAAAAAATAGGGTATTAGGAAAATTATTTAAGGAAGAAACGATTGATTTAAGTAATTTAAATCCAAATACAATTATCGTTGCAACAGAATTAACGACTTCTGAAACTGCAAAACTAGATTTCAAAAATGTATCTGGAATTATTACAGAGCTAGGAGGAGAAAACTCACACACATCGATTATGGCAAGAACACACACAATTCCAGCAATTACAAAAGTAGAGGAAGCTACTAAAATATTTAAAAATGGGGACAATGTTGCTATTAATGGTACAAATGGAGAGATCTATGTCAATCCAACTGAAGAAGAAAAACAAAAATTATTAGATTTAGAAAAACAATTGGAACAAGAAAAATCAGAATTAGACAAATATAGAAATGAACAAAGTATCACAAAAGATGGAATAAAAGTAAAATTATATGCCAATATTGGACTTCCAGCAGACGCTGAAATTGCAGTAAATAATACAGCAGAGGGTGTTGGATTATTAAGAAGTGAATTTTTATACATGGATAGTGATACAATGCCATCAGAAGAAAGTCAATTTGAAGCATATAAAAAAGTAGCAGAAATTATGAAAGATAAAGAAGCAATTATAAGAACATTAGATATTGGAGGAGATAAAGAGCTAAAATATCTAAAATTAGAAAAAGAAGCAAATCCATTTTTAGGATATAGAGCAATCAGATTATGTTTGGATAATCCAACAATCTTTAAAACACAATTAAGAGCTATATTAAGAGCGAGTGCTTTTGGAAAATTAGCAATTATGTTTCCTATGATATCTTCAATAGAAGAATTAAGAGCAGCTAAACAAGTACTAGAGGAATGTAAACAAGAATTAGACAATGAAAATGTTGTATATGACAAAAATATTCAAGTAGGAATTATGATTGAAATTCCATCAGCAGCTTTAATAGCAGACAAATTAGCCAAAGAATGTGATTTCTTTAGTATAGGAACAAATGATTTAATTCAATATACAGTTGCAGTTGAAAGAGGAAATGAAAAGATTTCTAAATTATATACCAAATATCATCCTGCAGTTATCAAATTAATTAAAATGGCAATCGATGGAGCACATTCAGCAAACATAATTTGTGGAATGTGTGGAGAAGCAGCAGGAGATCCAACTTTTATACCACTTCTAGTTGGACTAGGATTAGATGAATTCTCAATGAATTCAAATAATATATTAAGAGCGAGAAGAACGATTAATAATTTAGATAAAGAAGCGTGTGTAAAACTTAGTGAAGAAATTTTACAAATGGCATCTGCAGAAGAAGTAGAGAAAAGATTAAAACAATAATGTCCTTTTGGGGACGTTTCTGTTTGGGACATTTTTAGAAAGAAAATAGTAAGAAAAGAGCAAAGAAAATAGCAAGAAAAATCTTGCTATTTTTTATATTGTATAATACAATTTGTAAAAGATAGTTTAATTTGAAAGGGGTTTCTTTTTGGGGGTATATACATTTATTCATTATATAGTTTTAAGATAAATCAGAATGGGTAAAATTGAGGCAATTCTATTTTATTGTTTTTTAAAAAAGTTTTAAGATGAATGAGAATAAGCAAAATGATTAATAAATGTAAAAAATTACTAAAGAAAATATGTTAAAATGAATAAGTTGAATAAAGGGGTAACATAAAAATGTCCCAAACAGAAACGTCCCCAAAAGGACAAAAGGAGAAATTTATGGGCTTAAGAATCATTTATGGAAAAACAGGAACAGGGAAAAGTAGTTTGTGTTTTTCAGAAATTGCGGATTTAATAGAAAAAGAAGAAAATATATATTACATTACTCCAGAACAGTTTTCATTTACAGCAGAGAAAAATTTAATGGGATTTTTAAAAGAAAAAGCTGTAATGAATGCAGAGGTTATTACATTTAGTAGAATGGCCAATAGGGCTTTAAATGAAATCGGAGGAAGGAATAAAACGAATTTATCAAAATGTGGAAAAGCGATGTTGATTTATTCTGTTTTATCTAAACATCAAAATGATTTCAAGTTTTTAGGTAAAAGTGATGAAAACATAGAGATTGGAATTCAGAGTATTACAGAATTAAAAAAACATGGAATTACCTTAGATATATTAGACAAAGAAATTGAAAATTTGGAAGATAAATATCTAAAAACAAAATTAGAAGATATTCGATTGATTTATCAAAATTATGAAGAACAAATTTCACAAAATTATATTGAAGAAACAGATTTATTAGATTTCTTGGCAAAAAATATAGAAAATTTAAGTTGGATAAAGAATAGTATTATCTATATAGATGAATTTTCAGGTTATACAGCACAAGAATATGAAGTGATAAAACAATTTATAAAATATGCAAAACAAGTCAATATCACGATATGTATTGATAATTTAGAAATGGAAACCAATCCAGATATAGATGTGTTTTATTCAAACAAACAAACATTAAAAAAGCTAGTTAGAATGATTGATGAACATCATTTTAAATTAGAAGAACCTGTTAATTTAGAAAATCAGTATCGATTAAAGAATGAAGAACTACAAGAGTTAAGCCAAAATTTAGTTAGTACAAAATCCACAAAATATGCAAAAGATGTGGAAAATATACATCTATTTTTAGCAAAAAATAGATATTCAGAGATTGAAAATGTGGCAAAAACAATTTGTAAAATGGTAAGAGAGAAAAACTTAAGATATAAAGATATGGCAATCATTACAAAAAATATAGATATGTATTCTTCATTAGTAAGGAGTATTTTTGCAAAATATGATATACCCGTATTTATTGATGAAAAAAGAGATTTAAATCAAAATATCATTGTACAATATGTACTTTCTATATTTGAAATCTTTACAAACAATTATACAAGTGAAGCCATGTTTAATTATATTAAATTAGGTTTCTTAGACATAGAAGATGACGAAATCTTCCGATTAGAAAATTATTGTACCAAATGGGGAATTAAACGAAATAAATGGAAAGAAGATTTCAAATATGAAATGGAAGATGAATCCAAAAAACAAGAAATTGAAAGATTAAATGAAATTAGAAAACAAATTATAGAGCCATTGGTTATTTTAAAAAAGAATATAGATAAAGAAAAGACAGCAATCAATATCACAAAGCAAATCTATACATTTTTGCAGGAACAAAATATAGAAGAAAAAATTTCTAAAAAAGTAAAATGGCTAGAAGAAAATGGTCTAATTGATTTAGCAAATGAATATATTGAAAGCTATAACATCATTCTAGAAGTGTTAGATGAAATTGTTTTGGTATTTCAAGAAGATAAAATGACTATTGACACTTACAGCAAAATTTTAAAAATTGGATTAAAAAATAGTGAATTGGGTAAGATTCCAGCAACACAAGATCAAGTGACATTGGGAGATGTGGATAGAACGAGAAGTCATAAAGTAGATATTGTATTTGTTATTGGACTAAATGATGGTGTTTTTCCAAGTGTGAATAAAGATGAAGGATTTTTAAATGATGCAGATAGAGAAAAATTAAAAAATGATGGTATGGAATTGGCTAATGGAACATTAGAAAATTTATATGAAGAAAACTTTAATATATATAAAGTATTGACAACTGCAGAACAAGAGATGTATTTATCTTATGCTTCATCAGACAGGGAAGGAAAAGCTTTAAGACCATCTATCTTAATTCATAAGATTAAGAAGATTTTTCCAAAACTAGAAGAACAAAGTGATGTCATTAACAAAAAATATGAAATCGTATGTCAAAATATTACCTATGAAGAATTATTAGAAAAATTATATCAATTAAAAAATAAAGAAGATATAGAAAATTTATGGTATATGGTATATGAATGGTATAAACAAAATCCAAAATGGAACACAAGATTAGAGCAAGATATGGAAGGGCTATCCTATACAAATGTACCTAAAAAATTAAAAAAAGAGAATATGAATAAATTATATGGAAATACTTTACATACAAGTGTATCTAGATTAGAACAATATAGAAGATGTCCATTTTCATATTATTTACAATATGGATTAAAAGTAAAACCAAAAGAAGAGTTAAAAATTCAAAGCTTTAATACAGGTTCTTTTATGCATGAAACAATTGACGAATTTTTTAAATATGTGCATGAGAACAACTTAAATTTAGCCGAATTAGAAGAAATAGATATTCAAAAGATTGTATCTAAAATCATTGATGAAGATTTAGAATTATCCAAAAATTACATCTTTAAGGCAACAGTAAAATATAAAATCTTAGTAAGAAGACTAAAAAAGATTGTCAGTAAGGCATTAAAATATATTATTCAAACATTAATTTATAGTGATTTTACCATTAAAGGAACAGAAGTGGAATTTGATAAAAAAGGAGAATACAAACCAATTTTATTAGAATTAGAAGATGGAAAAAGAATTGAAATTACTGGTAAAATTGATAGAATTGATATTGCTAAAGAAGAGGATGGAGATTATTTAAGAATTATTGATTACAAATCTTCAAGCAAAAATATTGACTTAAATGAAGTGTACGCAGGTTTGCAAATCCAATTATTAACTTATGCAGATGCCGTATGTAAAGAAGAGGATTTGATTCCAGCAGGGATATTCTATTTTTCACTATTAGAGCAAATGATAAAAGCAGATAAAAAAATATCAGATGAAGAAATAGAAGAATTAATTAGAAAAAACTTCAAGATGAAAGGATTAATTGTGGCTGATGTAAAAGTTATTAAGATGAATGATAATTCTTTGACAACAGGAACTTCTAAAATGGTTCCTGCAGCGATTAGCAAATCTGGAGAAGTGATTGAAAAATGGACAAATGGTGTAAAGCAAGAAGAATTTAGCATATTGCAAAAATATATTTATCAAACCATAAAAGAAATTGGAAAAGAAATTTTCGAGGGAAATATTGATTTAAAGCCATATTATAAAGAAGGTAAAACACCATGTGAATATTGTGAATATAAATCAATATGTACGTTTGACCCAAGAAGAAAGGAAAACACATATCAATATATTAACAAATTGGCAAAAGATGATATAATAAGAAAAATGGAAAAAGAAATTCATTACAATTCATAGCAGATATATCAACATTATATAAAATTATTTTGATATGTGAGTTGTAAGAGGAGTTCAAAAATGAAAAACGAAAATAAAAACAGAAGAGGAATTATATGAAAGAAAAAGAAAAAGTACAGATGAGAAAACGAAATATGAAATTATTTCCTATATATAGAATGCTTAGCTGGGATTATATATTTTTTTATACGACAAATTTCTTATTTTTAACACAATGTAAACATATTCATCCGGCAGATGTTGTACTAATAGATTCTTTTTATGCTTTATTTGGAATCATTATGCAGGTCCCAGCGACATTTGTTATAGAATATCTAGGAAGAAAGAGAAGCATGATTTTTGCCAATTTTTTAAATTGTATCTATATGCTAGTGGTCATGTTTAGTACTAATTTATTTAACTTAATAACGGCCGAAATTTTATCATCATTAGCTTTTGGAATTAAGGAAACTGTAGATCCAGCAATACTAAATGAATCGATACCACCTTCGAGATATAAAAGTAAGATTTTTGCAAAAATTAGCCAAAAAGGAATGGCAAATTATTATATTATTAATGCAATAGCAACCATATTAGCAGGATTTTTCTATGATATCAATCCATATATACCAATTACAGTATCTTTTATCATAACCATATTGGTAACAATCATATCTACAGGGTTTATAGAGCCACAAAATAAAAATAAAAAACACAAAGTTGAAGAATTTAATCAATTAAAAGACATAAAAGATTCTTTTAAGTTTATTCTAAAATCAGAAAGACTGAAAGCATTAATCTTATTTTCAGCAGTATCAGGTGGAGTGATAAGCCTTATGGCAACTTATGAAGTAAGTCTATTAGAAGATTTTGATATACCAGCAAAATATTTATGTATCATTTTTGCTATATTAGGAATGATTTCAGGAATATTAGCTAAGAAACAAGAAGAGTTTCATGAAAAATATAGAAATAAATCTTTATGTACTTTATTTGGAATAATAGGTGGAACGATTTTAATAGCAGGAATATGTGGTATCATAGCGAAACAATATAGTGTGTTTATTTTATTGATTGTCGTAACATATATGATTCGATATTCCTTCCAAGGAATGTATTATCCATTAACAGAAAGATACTTAAGAAATTTTTCAAACGAAAAGATTGACACAAAAATATTTACGGCAAAGAATTTTTTGAAAAGTATATTAAGTGCTGTGATTGGTATAATGGGCTCATTTTTATTAGATAGAATGAATATTTCTTATTGCATGATTATCATAGGTATTTCAACAATTATACTTACAATACTTATGAGCCAATATATGAGAACCAGAGTAGGTTTAAAACCAGAAGAATATGCTAAAGAAGAAATTAAGTATGATGAGTTAGTAAACAAATGAAAAGGAGGAAAACATGGGGAATAAAGAAGATGTGCAAATGATGAGAAAGACAAATATGAGAATATTTCCAATATATAAGAGATTGGCTTGGGATTATTTATTTTTCTATACCATTGACTTCTTATTCTTAACCCAAATAAAAGGAATTAATGCTTCAGATGTTATGCTGAAAAGTACGTTTCATGCATTTTTTAGTATTGTATTACAACTTCCTGCAAATATCATTGTTGAATTTTTAGGGAGAAAAAATAGTATTATATTAGGAAATATTTTGGGATGTCTTTACATGGTAATTATCATGATGAGTGGAAGTTTGTTTGACTTAATAATAGCTGAATTTTTCAGTAGTATGGCGTTTTCAATAAAAAATGTAGCAGAACCAAGTTTATTAAATGAATCTATTCCACCATCAAGATATAAGAGTCAAATATATTCTAAACTTAGCTCGAAAGGCGCATCAGGATTTTATTTTTTTGATGCCATATCAAGAATTGTAGCAGGTGTTCTATTTACATTTAATGCCTATTTACCAATTATTTTATCATTAGTCATATTAATTATTATTACTATATTATCAATTGGTTTTATAGAGCCAATTCAAAAAAAGAAAAAAGGAAATGCTATATTGATGTATAAAGTAGAGATGCGCAATGTAAAAGAAGGATTTGCTTTTGTTTTAAAATCAGAAAGATTAAAGGCCTTAATTTTATGTGCAGCATTAATATATGCTTTATTACAAATATCTTTGACTTACAATGTTAGTTTAGAAGAAAATATAGGTCTATCATCAATAGCTATAGGCATTATAGCAGCAATTGGAGGAATGATTAGTTCATTAGCTTCTAAACATCAAGGTCAATTTCACAATAAATTTAGAAATAAAAGTTTAATAACAATTGCAATGATACTTTCTATAAGTGTTATTATTGCTGGTATTTTGGGAATAGGTGCCGAAAAATCATTTGTTTTATTGTTATTAGTAATTTTAGCGATATTTACATATAATTTTTGTTGGGGAATGTTCCACACGATTATAGATAAATATCTTAGAAATTTTTCTAATGAGAAAATAGATACAAAAATATTTGCAGCATATAATTTATTTAGAAATGTATTTAGAATGCTAGGAACATTATTAGCATCATTCTTGTTAGGCAAAATGGAAACAGCATATTGTATGATTATCATAGGGGTTCTATTTACAATCATATATATTTTGTTAGGAAAATATATGAAAACAAGAGTAGGATTAAAACCAGAAGAATATTCTAAAGAGGAAAGGAAATATGATGAATTAGGACCAATAAAAGAGTAATAAAATATTTTAGAGGTGATGATATGAAAGATTTATCCAATAAAAATGTAATTCATGTAAAGGATGAGAAAATAGAATATTTACAATTTAGAAAATTATTAGAACACAAAGATGTCATTTACCATGCATATGCATTAGGATTAGATGTGGGATTTAAAACAACCAAACCAGCTCAAAAACCAACATCACCAGAAAGAATGGAATTGGCAAGAAAATCATATCAAAAATTATGTAGTAGCATTGGAAGTGATGATACTCATATTGTGCAAGCCAATCAAAATCATACAGATATTGTCAAAATTGTTCAAACAAAAGTAAATGTAGATGAACCTGATTTTAGCTTAACAGAAGAAGGGATAGAGGATGGACTAATAACAAACAAAAGAAACTTAGCATTAGCAACAACAAATGCAGATTGTATCTTATTATTGTTTTTTGATCCAGTAAAACGTGTAATTGCAAATACACATTCTGGCTGGAGAGGAACGTTGCAAAGAATTTCTATCAAAGCAGTTCATAAAATGATGAAAGAATTTGGAAGCAATCCCCAAGACATTATATGTTGCATTTGTCCAAGTATTAGAAAATGTCATTTTGAAGTAGATAAAGATGTGAAAGATATGTTCCAAAATGAGTTTTATGATTTAGAAAATGCTAAATTTATAGACATAGAAGAAGGAAATAAACAAAAGGTAATTCAATTAAGAGATTTTATAGAAGAAAAAGTAGAAAATACAAAATGGAATATTGACACAGTTTTAATTAATAAAATTCTTCTTCAAAAAGAGGGATTAAAACCAGAAAACATTATTGATTCAGGGATTTGTAGTGTTTGTCATTCAGATATCATACATTCCTATCGAATAGAAAAGAAAGATTATAATACAGAAACAGCCATTATAGAATTAAAATGAAAGTTATATGCTTTTCAATCACATTCGTAATTAAATAATTTATGAATACCATGGCTTACACAGAAGAAGGATGAATATTGTATTTATAGAAAAATTAAATAAAGGATGTAATAAAAATGTTTAAAACATGGGAAGAATTAGAAGAATCAATTAAAGGTTGTAATAAATGTAAACTATGTAAGACAAGGCAAAACATTGTATTCGGAACTGGAAATAAAAAGGCAAAGTTAATGTTTATTGGAGAGGGGCCTGGAGCAGACGAGGATAGATTAGGTGAACCTTTTGTAGGAAGAGCTGGGAAATTAATGAATTTGGCATTTGAAACTTTAGGCATTGACCGAAATGAAGTGTATATTGCCAATGTTGTAAAATGTAGACCACCTGGTAATAGAAACCCAGAAGAAGATGAAGCAGTAGCATGTCTAGATTATTTAAGAAATCAAGTAATATTGGTACAACCAGAAATTATCGTTTTATTAGGTAGTGTTACTTTAAAAAATATCCTTGGAAAGGAATATGGTATTACAGCTTCTAGAGGAAAATGGGTAGAAAAGAAAGGGATAAAATATATGTCAACTTGGCATCCAGCAGCATTATTAAGAGACGAAACGAAAAAAATTGATTTTATAAAAGATTTACAAAAAGTAGTAGAAGAATTTCAAGAAAACTGAAATATTGTTTTATCTTTATAGTCAAACTTTATGTTTTTAAATTATAAAATATAAAGTTTGACTAGTATAATTTGATATACTATTAAGTCACTTTTATTGACTTAACAATGTAAACAATGTAAAATATTTTTATAAAATAGGAAAAAAGAATTGATAATCTCAATTCTTTTTTTAAAAATTAACATATATAAAATGATAAAAGAAAAGAGGCGTCAAAAGTCATGAAAGAAATAGAAGAAAAAGTAAATTATTGTTTAAATTGTAAGGTAAAACCATGTTCTTTAAAAGGGTGTCCATTAAATAATCATATACCAGATTTTATACAAGCTTTAAAGAAAGAAGAATATTTAGAAGCCTATAAAATTTTATCAGAAACAACCGTTTTACCAGGTGTATGTGGAAGAATTTGTCCACATGAAAAACAATGTCAAGGTTCTTGTGTAAGAGGAATAAAAGGAGAACCAGTTTCAATAGGAGAATTAGAAGCTTATACTTTTGATAAAGTACATGAATTAGGATATCATCTATCAGATTGTTATGAAAAGACAGAAAAGAAAGATAAAAAAGTGGCAGTTTTAGGAGGAGGTCCAGCAGGGCTAACATGTGCAGCTTTTCTAGCTAAAGAAGGAATACAAGTAACGATATATGAAAAATATGACTATTTAGGTGGTTTATTAATGTTTGGAATACCAAATTTTAGACTACCAAAAGAGATTGTAGAAAATACAGTAAAAGATATCCTAGATTTAGGAATAGAAGTAAAATATCATCAAGAGCTTGGAAAAGACTTTACTTTGAAAGATATAGAAAAGGAATATGATGCCATATTCTTGGGTATTGGTGCAAATTGTTCTTCTAAGATGGGAGTAGAAGGAGAAGATTTAAAAGGGGTTTATGGTGGAAATGAATTACTAGAATATAATCTACATCCTGACTATAAAGGGAAAAAGGTCATTGTGACAGGTGGTGGAAATGTAGCAATGGATTGTGCGAGAACCATTAACCGATTAGGAGCAAAAGAAGTGATTGTTGTTTATAGAAGAGCAGAAGAGCAAATGCCAGCAGAAAAGAAAGAAATACAAGATGCGAAAAATGAAGGGGTACAATTTGCTTTTCAAAATAATATTGTAAAAATAATGGGAAATGAAAAAGTAGAAAAAGTTGAATTAATAAAAACAAAATTGATTCAAAAAGAAGGAGAGAGTAGATTATCTCCTGTTAATATTGAAAATAGTAATTATCAGGTAGAAGTTGACTATATTGTGATGGCATTAGGGTCAAAACCACAAGAATTTGTAAAAGATTTAGGATTAGAATTAAATAAATGGGGAAATATACAAGTAGATGAAGATTATAAAACATCTAATCCTAAAGTGTATGCAGGTGGAGACTTAGCAGGGATGAAAGGAACTGTTGCATGGGCGGCAAAATCAGGAAGAGAAGCTGCAAAGCAGATACTACAAGTTATGTAAAAGTTGACGAATTTATGTAAATATGATATAATATAATTGTTGAAAATGATAAAATAAAAGTAACCAAAAAAGGGAAAATAAAAACTACCAAAATTGGTTACTTTTTTGATTGCC
>CALXXJ010000018.1 GCA_944392665.1 uncultured Clostridia bacterium
ATATATATTTTAACTTAATTTTTAAAAAAAGAAAAGACTGTTGACAAAATTTTTTATATACTTTGTCAACAGTCTGAGAAGCTTTGAAGCTTCTCTCTTTTTTTCTCTTTGGGACAATTGGGGACGTTTCTGTTTGGGACATTTTAAGGGATTTTGTGACAGACAAAAAGGGATTTTGGGGACGGACTCATTTTTCCCTTTTTTAATTTGAGATGAAAAAAATATAGAATATAAAAAATGCAACAATTTTGCGTATCTAAATTTGAGTTTAGAAATTATTAATAAAACTGTGATTTTCTTTGCATTTTGCTTTTTATCTAAAGTAACAATGCAAGAAAATCACAGTTTTATTGTAGAATTTCTATGAAAATTTAGCTTATACAAAATTGTGTAACGACTTTATATTCTATATTTTTTGTATAAATCACAATATAAAAAGGGAAAAATGAGTCCGTCCCCAAAATCCCTTTTCGTCTGTTACAAAATCCATTATACAATTACTAAATCCATTTCACTTGTTATATTTTCATTTCCATAAGCATATATAATATAAATATTTCCATCTTTTACAAAAAAGTCTTGTGAATTTTCTATTTTATACATTTCATCTTCTGGATTTCTTTCAAAAACGGCATATCCTAAAGTTCTTAAATCTTCTACTCTTTGCGATTCTAGTTTGATTTCTTTATCAATTTTATTTTGTACCTCATTTAGATTAAATTGTTTCAGTCTAATCATTTCTTCTAAACTTATTTCTTTATTATTTTTTAAATCATAATTAAATGTTTGAATAATTAATCTTTGTGCACTTGATCCTTCTTTTAAATTAGATCTAATAATGAGTGACAAAATATCATTTTCTATTGTTGCCTCATATTGAAGTGTATAAATAATATTTCCATTTTCCGATTGTAATGTGTTTTCTGCTTTTTCTTCGTAAGTTTGCTTAATTTCTTCATTATATGCTGCTATTATTTCATTATCAATATTAATATATGGAATATTTAAATTTATATCATAACTATTTTCTTTAGCCTCATCTTTTGTATAAT
The DNA here is from genome assembly GCA_944392665.1 of uncultured Clostridia bacterium. Taxonomy (GTDB): domain Bacteria; phylum Bacillota; class Clostridia; order TANB77; family CAG-508; genus CAG-269. The sequence goes on from CALXXJ010000018.1 coordinate 1,053, forward strand.
ATGCATATACTAATTCTTTTCCTTCGTCTACCTTCTTAATATTTATATCAGTTGTATATTCTTCTAAAGTATTTTGAAATATATCATCAAAATTAGAGGCCAATAATTGATATTCTTCATCTTCTTGTGATAGACCAGAACCTGCTCCTGCCATTAGCCTATCTAATTCATCACTACCATAAAAAATAGATAAACATACTATAACGATAGCTATAATACAAGCACTTATGGAAATTGTGTATATAATAACAGACCTAACCCCCATATTTTCCTTTTTTGGTAAATTTACATTCATACGAATACCTCTTATATTATAATCTCATTTCATTATAGCATTTTCATATAAATATTTCAACATGAAAATGATTAAATTTATTGACTATTCATGGAATTTGGGGTATGATATATATTGTATATTTATATAGAAATGAGGAGTTTAAAGTATGTTATGTTCAGAATGTAATAAAAACCCAGCTATCCTTTTTTATAAAAAAATTGAAAATGGTAAAGAATCTTTAGAAGGGTACTGTTACAATTGTGCAAAAGCAAAAGGAATTGACCCTAATGAAGTATTATATAAACAAAATGAAATTTTATCTAAAGATAATGTAAATTTAAATGATATGACAAAACAATTTGAAACCATTTTTAAAGATTTAGCTGAAAATATTAACTTAGAAGATATCGAAAATATCGATGGTGCTATCACTTTTGAAAATAATGGTGATGACAATGGAGATGGTTCTGGTAAAGTATCAGGAGCAGCCATTCCATTAAGTTCATTATTCTCTAATATGTTTGGAAATAATAATAACAATAATGGTAATAATGAACAAGAATTAAACAATGGTAGAAAAAAGGTAAAAGTAGAAAAAAAGAAAAATACGAAACAAAATAAGAAGAAAAAATTCTTGGATACTTATGGTACGAATTTAACAGCAAAAGCCAAAAATAATGAGTTAGATATCGTTATTGGAAGAGATAATGAAATCAGAAGAATTATCCAAATTTTAAATAGACGTTCTAAAAATAATCCTTGTTTGATTGGTGAGCCAGGTGTTGGTAAAACGGCTATTGCACAAGGATTAGCTATTCGAATTGCAAATCAAAATGTACCTGCAAAATTATTAAATAAAGAGGTATATCTTTTAGATATGACAGCTGTTATTGCAGGAACACAATTTAGAGGACAATTTGAATCTAGAATGAAAGGTATTATTGATGAATGTAAAGAATATGGAAATATCATTCTAGTGATTGATGAAATTCATAATATTATTGGTGCTGGTGATGGTGAACATTCTATGAATGCTGCTAACATCTTAAAACCAGCGCTTTCCAATGGTGAAATCCAATTAATTGGTACTACCACTTTAAAAGAATATAGAAAATATATTGAAAAAGATTCTGCTTTAGAAAGAAGATTCCAACAAGTTTTAGTTGAAGAACCAAATATTGATGATTCTATTGGTATTTTGGAAGGTATCAAAAAATATTATGAAGAATATCATAAAGTAAAAATTTCTTTAGATGTCATTAAACAAGCAGTTATTATGTCTGAAAAATATATTCATGATAGATTTTTACCAGATAAAGCAATCGATATTTTAGACGAAGCTTGTTCAAGAATTAATTTAGAGAATAAAGAATTATTTACTTTAGAAAAACTAAGACAAGAATTAGAACAAGTACAAAGTGAAAAAGAAGAAGTGATTGCCGCTGATTCTACAGAAGATTATCAAAAAGCGGCTGATTTAAAAACACGTGAGTGTCAATTAATTGAACAAATTGATAAATTAAATGAAACCATGAAACCTAGACAATTAACAGTTCAAGATATTGCCAATGTTATTGAGAGTTGGACAAAAATACCTGTGCAAAAAATCACAGAAGCAGAAACACAAAAATTATTAAACCTAGAAACCAATCTTCATAAAAGAATTATTGGACAAGATGAAGCTGTGAGTGCTGTGTCAAGAGCAATTCGTAGAAATAGAGCAGGATTAAAATCAACCAAAAGACCACCTTCATTTATCTTTGTTGGGCCTACTGGTGTTGGTAAAACAGAACTTGCCAAAAGTTTAGCTTATGAAATGTTTGGATCTGAAGATTCTATTATTAGAATTGACATGTCAGAATATATGGAAAGTCACTCTACTTCTAAATTGATTGGTGCTCCTCCTGGATATGTTGGTTATGATGATGCAGGACAATTAACTGACAAGGTAAAGAGAAAACCATATTCTATCATTTTGCTTGACGAAATCGAAAAAGCACATCCAGATGTATTTAATATTTTATTACAAGTATTAGATGATGGAATCTTAACAGATAGTCAAGGAAATTCTGTTAGTTTTTCAAATACGATTATCATTATGACATCTAATGCAGGTTCTAACTTAAATAATAATTCTATTGGATTTGGAAACTCTATGGTAAATAAAAATAAAGTTATGGATAGTCTAAAAGATGTCTTTAGACCTGAATTTCTAAATAGAGTTGATGAAATTGTTACCTTTGACCCATTAACAAATGAACAATTATTACAAATCGTTGATTTAATGTTAAATGATACAGTCAAAGCGTTGTCAGACAAAGATATTAAAATGAATATGACAGAAGCTGCTAAGAACTATATCTTGGAAAAAGGAACAGATATTAAATTTGGTGCTAGACCACTAAGAAGAGCTATCCAAAGATATGTTGAAGATGAATTATCTGAAATGATTTTAAGACAGCAATTATTAGACGGACAAACTGTTAATATTGATTTTGTTGATGGAAATTTAAAATTTGAAGTAAAATAGGAGATTTTTATGTTAAAACATGTACCAAACGCACTAACAATTATTCGATTTTTATTGATACCAGTTATTGTAATCAGTATTTTTAATGGAGATTATATCATTGCTTTTATCTTCTTCACAGTATCTGGTATCACAGATATTGCTGACGGATGTATTGCAAGAAAATTTAATTTAATATCTAATTTTGGAAAATTAATGGATCCTTTAGCAGATAAATTAACACAAATTGCTACCATTGCTTCTTTGACATTAAAAGATATCATCCCTATTTGGATATTAGCAATTGTACTATTAAAAGAATTGATTATGATTGCAGGCGCTTCTTTCCTTTATGGTAAAGATGTTGTTGTGTATAGTAAATGGTATGGAAAGTTGGCAACCGTGCTTTTCTATGTAGCTATTGTATTTTCATTATTAATTAATCAATTTGAATTACCATCTATATGGTCTAATTTAGATTTGTGGTTATTCTATTTAGCTTTATTTGCTACTGTATTTTCTTTATTGATGTATATTAAAGATGTATATAAGAAAGGATTTATTGATAAGCAAGATTTGAATAAAGAAGTTACCATTGATAAAAAAGAGAGAAAAGAAAGAAAAAAAGATGAAAACGCCCGTTAAGGCGTCTCATCTTTTTTTTCGTGGAGCAGTATCCAGCTGATACCACCAATTATCACCACGAAAGTGATAATTAGTCCAATCACACTATATGTGGTTGGGCTGATAATTTGGCAGGTCTGTCCCTTTTGTTCGATTTTTGAACGATTTGACACGTCCCTATCGTTTACTCATAATCCTCTATCAATTGATTTAACTCCACTCTCCCATTTGCTTCGATACCATTTTGTAGTTCAATTCTGTCTGTTTCTGTTAAAAATTCTGTTGCAATATCGGTTTCTTCTACTAATTCTTCTGTATCTCCTGTTTTTAAATATACAACTACTTTTCCATCTTTTTCTCTCAAGATATAATGCTCTCCACATTCACTATCAAAATCTCTGGATAAAATAATCTGATTTCGTGAAAATTCTTCAACTGTCCATCCTGGATATTGTTCTCGCAAATCCTCTTCTGTTTTATTGACTAATTCTGTTGGAATACTAGAATATTGTTCAATCGTATGTCCACAATCATTATAATGTCTTTTAAATATGATTGAACAGTTTGGAGATATTTTTTCTCCTTCTGAACTTGTCTCCTCTACTAATGTATTACTTTGTACCATTTCCTCATATTCATCTATGCATTCATCATAAATTTCTTCTTGATTTTGTTCTGCAATTTGTGTGTTATCATTTTTTTCTCCTGCAAAATTTTTCATTAATATAATACCAATGACTGTTCCTAAGATAAATAATACGATAATGGCTGAAATGATTATACTTTTTTTCATATTCTTACAGTCCTTTCCAAAGATTAAATTGATTTAAAGTCCTTATAATTATCAATTTTACCTTTTCTCACCTTTTATAGTATTATTTACCTTTTTTTCTCCTTTATACATTTTCTTGTATTTTTAACAATAAAGACACAAAAAGTTGCCAAAATGGCACGTCCCCTTTGGCAACTTTCAGTTTCCTATAAATTTTCTCACGCGAACCCTTCCTTTATGATTAACATTTATTCTAATTTCTCCATTTTCATCTGTCCTAAAAATCTGCATACCGAAATGATTGTAATCTTTCTAAAACAACATTGTTTGGATGTCCAAACATATTATTTTCTCCTACTCCAATAATAGCCACCTTGCTATTTACTGCTTCCAAGAATTTATCGGTTGATGAACTTTTAGAACCATGGTGAGCTACTTTTAAGACAGAAGATTTTAATATATCTAAATGATTTTTATATGTATCCAAAATCTTCTTTTCTGCCACTTCTTCTATATCACCAGTAAATAACATGCTAAAACTTTTATATTGTAATTTCATAACTATAGCATTATTATTTAATATATTTTCTTCTATTTGTTTCTCCATCGGCCACAAAATATGAAAAGTAACATCTCCTATTGTAATCTTGTCCCCTATCTTTACTTCTCGTACTTTTAATTGTTTTTGTTCCACAATTTTTAAAAATGTTTCATAATTTTCACTTTCTTCTCCTTGTTTACTAATAAATATTTGTCCTACCTTGAATTCTTTTAATACAGTCAATATACCACCTACATGATCTTGGTCGAAATGGGAAATAAACACATAATCTAGTTTTGTATATCCTTTGTCTAATAAATAGGGTATTACTGTATCTTTTCCCACATCAAATGTACTTGAAGTACTTCCCCCTCCATCAATTAAAATCGTTTTATGATTTGGTGTTATAATAAAACAAGAATCTCCTTGCCCCACATCTAAAAAATGAATTTCTAAATTTTTAGGAAATTGATAAATTCCTATCAAGAAAATCATTAAAAAAATTGCTTTGTACGTTCTTAGAATACATGCTTTTACATTTCTTTCTTTTAAAATTTTCTGATATATTTTCCTTGTTTTCTTCTTTTTTTCATATAACTTATATTTCATAAGTGCAATTAGATTTTTTACTCTTCTTTTCGTATTATTTAAATATTTGTTGGCATAAATCGTGTATATCTGATTCCCCGCCAAAATCATAACGTAATAGATAATGATAAATAAAATGCTTGGTGTAGAAACATATATTTTTGAAAATGGTAAATTGGCTAAATTAGAAATTTGTATTAAGCACTTAATACCAAATGATAAAAAAATAGAAATAAACTGTGAAATTTGTAAATGAATAAATGAACTAAAAACAAAAATAATAGATAAAAACATAATGGGACCAATAATACTACTTACTAAAATATTGGTTATCACAAAATAGATTCCTATCATATTAAAATGATAAAGCATAATCGGAAGAATCATCATTTGGGCAGAAAGTGTAACAGATATCATGTCTTTTAAATTTTCTACAATTTTAGAAATTCGTTTACTTCTTTTTATTTGGATGTTATTTTTTATCCATTTTACATTATCTAAATATTGTTTTATGTTTTTATTAAATAAGATAATCCCAATCGTACCTAAATAGGATAATTGTAATCCTACACCTATAATGGCATATGGATTTTGTATTAATATGATTCCTAATGAAATGGCAATCGATGTCCAAATATCGTTTTTTCTATACACTAAAAAAGCTACTATACTCATGATTCCCATAATACCTGCTCTTACAATCGAACTTGTAAAACCTGTTATACTCATATAGAATACTAATCCTATGATAACAACATATTTTACATTTCTTTTTCCTAACCATTTCTTAAAAATCATTTCTATTCCGATAATGATATAAATAATATGCATACCAGATACTGCTAAAACATGAGAAATATTCGCTATTTGAAATTTTTCCTTCAACTTTTCTTCTAAAGCTGTGGTATCTCCTAATATTAATCCTTTTACAATTTGCTCTTCCTCTTTTTTTAATACTTTTTCAATATTTTTTGTAATGGTTAACTTGATTTTATTAATACTTTTTTCAATCCAATTCACATTATCTGAAGATATTTTTTGATAGTTTTCGACTTTTAATGTACCATATATATTGATAGATTTTAAATATAGTTGATAGTCAAATCCACCTGTATTTCTTTGTTCACTTCCTTTTCGAAATTCTCCTTGTAATCGTACTTTATCACCATACTCAAATTGGATATCTTTTTTTACTTCTATATAAATTTGTGTAGATTGATATTTATTAGAATCATTTGCCGTTAATACTTTTACTTTATATCGATTTTTATATTCTCTTTCTTCCTGATTACTAACAATAATTCCTTCCACCATTATATTTTCTTCAGGATATAGGTTTTCATATCGATTTTCTTGGAATATGAGAATTGTATTAGAAATAATAGAACTAATCGTGATTAAGAAAATGACTTGTTTTGTGAAAATTAATTTGATATATCGAACATATCGATGAATTGAAAATAATTGAAATGATGTTTTCCTTTTCTTTTGATTTTTTTGTTTCTTTGTTTGCATGTCAAATTCTTGAAAATAAGATTGAATAAAATAAAGCATTTTACAGATAAATTGAATTATTTTTGTATAACATAAAAAAGCTATGAGGATATAGAAAAGGACTATACTAAAATTAAAGTATAGCCCCCATATAATTCCAATGATATATCCTATAACCATAACGACAATTGGTCTTTTAATATTATCTCCTCCAATTTCATTATCATTATAATACTCTTCTTGCACCTACATAATTATTATTATAATATCCTGTGCTTAAAGAATCGATTCTAACTCCTGTTGATGGTGTTGATGCATGAATAATCTGACCTCCACCGATATATATTGCCACATGATTAATTCCAGATTTTCCAAACATAACTAAGTCACCTGGTTGTAAGTTTGCTCTACTAACAGCAACTCCATTGCTATATTGTGCTGCAGCAGTTCTATTTAAAGATATTCCATGTTGTTTAAATACATATGAAGTAAATCCTGAACAGTCAAATCCTGTACTTGGTGAGCTTCCTCCATAAGTATATTTAGATCCTAAATATTGTTTTGCTGTTGCTACAATTGATGAACCATTACCAGATGCTGGTACATTTGTTGTTTGCGCTGTTGCTTGACTTGCTGTATTTTTGGTTGTTTTTGTACTACTTGTTCTTCTAGAAGTACTCTGGCTTCTTGATGTTTCTTGTTTATTATTTGATAATAATGAAGATGAAATATATCCTTCTACATTATTTACTTTTACTTTGCTCCAGCCATTTTCTTCACTATAAACTTGAACTTCTGTATTTAAAGCTACAGTCGTTACAATTGTACTAGAAGTATTTGCTTCTTGTCTTACGTTAACAGTTGTAGAATTTACATATTGTGTTTTGATTGGTGTTTCTTGAGCTGGTTCTTGTTGTTCTTCTTGTACCTCTTCTACTTTTTCTTCCACTGGCTCATCTTTCTTTAATTTATCTTTTCTTAACCAACCTTTTGTTGTTTGTGTTTCTACACATGCCCATCCATTCATGATTTCTGTGACAGTAACTGTTTCATCTGCTTTCAATTCTATCACATCTGTCGCATTAATTGATGGGATTAATTTTAGTCTTGTATTTTCTGAAATTTTATATTCTCCCAATGTTATTTCTTCTGTACTGCTTGTCTCAGTACCTTCTTCTGTTGTATTTACTGCTACTGTATTGTTTTCTTGTGTACTATTTTCACTTACTTGATTATTACTTTCTGTAGTTTGTGAGTTTGAATTTACTGTAACTAGTTCTTTACTTACATATCCTGTAATTTTGTTGTATGTAACTTGGTACCAGTCACCTTCTTCTCCTACAATTTCGACTTCTTGATTCAAAGTAATTTGCTCCAAGATTTTACTTTCAGCATCTGCTGTCTCTCTTAAATTAGCAACATCTACGTTGATTGTTCCAGTATTGGCTGCTAAGCTGATATTTATAAAAAGCAAACTAGCTAATGATATAATTGCCATGATAAAAATGCTTTTTATATTCATTTTACTTTTCATTGTAATCCTTCTCCTTAAATATTTTATATTTTAAAAAAAGTAGTACCGAAATAGTATACTATAAATCTAAAAAAAAGTCAAATTTTTGACTTTTTTCCAGAATTTACTAATTTATACCACTTGGTTTTTTATCAATAATTTCACCATATTACATATGAATTTTTGCTTCTCTAAATTACATTTAACAATTAATTCATACAATTCTTTATCCATATATCTTATTATATTATCACTTTTTTCATTTAGAACATCATAAATAGAAATATTTAAGAAATCACATATTTTTATAAACGTCTTTAATTCTATTTTTGTTTTTCCATTTTCTAATCTGCTTATATAATTCATAGATATTCCTAAGAAATCTGCCATTTCTTTTTGACTAATTTTATTTTCCATTCTCGTTGTTTGTATTCTTTTACCAATATTAGAAAAATCCATATTCATATTATCACTTCTCCTTTATTGGTAAATATAACATTATGGGTTTTATTTGTCAATATATTTTTTTACATAATAGTAAAAATTAATTTTCAATACTTTTAAATGCATACGTATTATTAACAACTTTGTCATAAGGTGCTGGACTCTCTAATTCTCCAGCTACTGTCATTACTTCTTGAAGTCTATTGAAACTTTCTTCTTCTAATACAGGTGTTTCATTCCATGCATCAATATCTTTATATGTTTGAATTGCCTCTGTCAACATTTCAATACTTGTATCTGGGAAAAAGTCTTGTATAACAGTTGCAATCTCTTCTGCTGTATGTTCTTTTACCCAAGTTTGCCCTTTATAAATCGCGTCTGTAAAGCTTTGAATAATATCTTCATTTGCATCAATATAACTTTTTTTAGCAAAATAAGCTGTATATGGTATTTCTCCCGCCTCTTCTCCAACTGATGCCACAACATATCCTTTTCCTTCTTGCTCTGTTAAAGAAGCTGTTGGTTCAAATAAGGTTACATAGTCCGCATTTCCAGCCGCAAATGCGCCTGCCATCAAATCAAATTTAATACTGTCATCTAATACTACATCTGTTTCTGGATTAATTCCATTCTTTTTTAATACATACTCTAATGTCATATATGGTACGCCACCTTTTCTTCCTGGAATAACTGTTTTACCTTTTAAATTTTCCCAACTAAAATTTTCATCTTCTGTTCTAGACACTAATAATGATCCATCTTTTTTGGTTAATTGTGCAAATACTTCTGTATAGTCTTCTTTTCCTTCATTATATACATAGATTGAAGCTTCTGGACCTGCAAATCCAATTTCTACTTGATTAGCTAATACACTTGTCATAACTGCATCTGCCCCTTGGCCAGTAGATAGTTCAATTTCCAGTCCTTTTTCTTCAAAATATCCATTATTGATTGCTACATATTGTGGTGCATAAAATACAGAACGCGTTACTTCACTAACATTGATGGTTTTTAAAGAATTTTGATTGTTTCCTTTTTGACATTTTATAACTACAGCAGCAATAACAATTACAATGACTAAGATTACTGATACTAGCACAATTTTTCTTTTTTTACTCATTTCACACCTCCTAATTTTTTCTTCTTATATTTTATGTTGCTTATTAGAATTTGTGAAATTCATTTTTATATAATTTATCAATATCATCACAAAAAAACTACTAAAATAAATTAGTAGTTTTTCTTAAATTATTGATAAAATGGTTTTATATACTTTTTTAGTAATCTGTAAAATTTGATATCAATTCTTTTATCTTTCTTGCCCTTCATCTAATAATTCAAATTTTTTATTACGCTCTAACAATTCTTTTGCAAAAGCATTTCTATATGTATACATTTGTGTTCCAAAATCCACATATACACTAGGTAAGTCCTCACACTCTTCTAGAAGTTTCCTTATACTTTCAGCTGTATGTCTACTTAATTGCTTTTGTAACATTTCTCTTGTCTCTTGTGGATATGTGTTCATCAGATACTCTAACATCTCTTTATATGTTGAATTTTTCTTAGTTTCTCCTGGTACATGCATTCTAGAAAAGAAGTTTTCCTCTGCTTTCTTCTCCACTTCTTCATTTTTTAATGTATCTTCAATAAAGTTTTGATTTTCATAAAGACCTAATACTTTTTCATTATCATATAAAGGATATACATCTATATCTCTACTTGCTTTTAAATGCATAGACCAATTTTCATCATGTCTATCATAGTTTCCATATAAACAATCATACACTATCATTTCTATGATTCTTTTTTTAGTTTGTTGCATTTTAGCTTGTATAAATTCTTCTGAGCAATTTCCTTTCATTCTATAAAAATCTGCTACTCGAGAAATGCTAGATGCTAAGACTAATTCTACATTATCATTGACATCTCCTTTATGTTTATCATCTTTAATAATTCTTTCATAGCTTTCTCTATATTTGTCTTTAAATTTTTCTATTGCAATTTTTCCTGCTTCTAGCGTATCTTCTCTTTCTAATTGACTATAAATGATACAACCGTCTTTTTCTTCTGGTGTTCCATGATTTCTTTCTTTATGTATATTTGCATAATATTTACTAAGATGTGCTAATTCTGCTTTGCAAGCTGGTATGCCTGTCTCACTTGCTAAAACACTCCCTACAAATTCTCCATAATGGTTTGCACAAAACACCTTCTGATCTTTGAATTCAGGTCTTTTTGGTTTAAATAATCCCATTTTACGTTCTTCAGAATCTATATACCATCTTTTTCCTTTTAACATTCCCACTTTTTCGAACTCAGCTGGTATAAATCTATCAATATTTCTAAATGTGAACATTTTATTTCTCCTCTTCTAATATATATTTATCTGTTACTAACATACCTTTTGTCTTTCTTAGATACTCAAACTCATCATATTCATCCATTTCTAAATCTTCTAGTAATTCTTTCATCTCTTCTTGAGAATATTTTTCGATTTTAGGTAATCTTACTTTAAAAATAGCAAAGATTTCATCACTTTCATATATCTTATCCAAATCATAAAAAGGTAACAAAGCTTTTGATATTGCTTTTTCTTGAATTGCCTTTTCTACATGTTTTCTGCTCATTTTAAAATAATATTTTCCTTTTTCTTTATCTCTAAATAATGCACCTATTAAATATTTTTTATTTGTTCTATAATCTACCCATTTTAAATATAAGTACTCCATTTATCCTCCCATTTTATTATAATTCTAATGAATCATCATCTTTTTTCGGATGTTCTTCTTTCTTTCTTTTCTCAAAATCTTGGACTGTATCACTTACTTCCTGTTGTCTTTCTAAAAATATTTTTTTTGCAAATGCTTTATGTTCTTCAGATAAACCTGGACACACTTCTAAAACTTCTTCTAAATCTTGATATGTATATCTTCCTATATCATTTAACGAATCCATTGTTTCCTCATAATAATGTTCTAATAAATATTTTAACAATGTAGTTGGTTCTGTTTTTTGTGGCTTTCCTGGTATACCAAAAAATGATGTTAGATTCTCCTTTTTAAATTTTTTATATTCTTTTTCACTTGATAAATATCTTACAATATCTGCTTTCTCTTCTTGCATTCCTAAAATTTGTTCATTATCAAATAATGGATAAAAATTAATCTCATTTGTTACTTGATTTACTTTTACACCACAGTTATCATCACTTCTATCTCTATTGGCAAACATTAAATCAAACATGCACATATCAAAAAATTCTTTTCGCATTTGTGGAATTTTATCACTTTGTCCATTTTTCTTATAATATTCTTCTAAAGTGTTTAATATAATTTCAATATTTACATAATTATCTTTTGAATCGGTCTTACCTCGTGTTGTCATTTCTTTATATTTTTTAGGGTGCTCTTCTTTATAACTGTCTACAATAACCATTAATTCTTTAAAATTTTCTTCCAATGTGACTTCATACTGACTTAAAACACCTTCTATATTTATGATTTTATTACTATACTTATTTTTTATCTCGATTTCTCCTAAATCCACTTTGCAAACTTTTTTTCCTAATTGTTTTAAAATTAAGTATGCTATATATTCTGCATAATGATTAGCAAAATTTTTATTGTTTTTTAATTTAGAATTATACCCTTTCTTAGACTTAAAATGCGCTAATATTAATCCATGGTCATCTTTGTGACACATTGTTGACTCTACTTTCGTATCATGCATTCCATATTCTCTTTTTCCATTGGCATAAAAATAATATCCATTTTTAGGATTTAATTTTTTCTGAACACCTAATTGTTCCTGTATTTCTTTTCTTACTTCTTTTAAAGTTTTTACTGATTTCAACATATTTACTCCTTTTACACTATATATTTTACCATAAATTACATAAAAATCAAGTAAATTAGATATATTACTTTATGTAAATTCAAAAAAGTGTGATTTGAATGATTTTCATTTCAAATCACACTTTTTTATCGTATAGAAAAATCGAGTTTTTCCTATTCCACAAAAAAACAAAGTTTTATTGAAATTTTTTAGATTTCAATATAATTTTTTCTAATAATAGTACTGCTAAATACATTAATCCTGCCACAACACCAAGTATAATCACACTTGCCATAACCAAATCCAGCTTAAACACTTGCCCGCCATATACAATCAAATAACCTAATCCTGCTTTAGATACTAAGAATTCTCCAGATATTACCCCTACTAGAGAAAGTCCTATACTAACTTTTAAAGAATTAATAAAAGTAGAAATATTGGCTGGTATAACAATTTTAGTTAATATTTGAAATTTCGTAGCCTTAAATGTTTTTGCCATTTTAATTAAGTCTTTATCTGTCTTGATAAATCCATTTAAATTTTCTAATATAGTAACAACCAATGAAATAGCTACTGCCATCACAATAATAGCTGGTGTTCCTGCTCCTACCCAAATGATAATGACTGGACCCAAAGCAACTTTTGGTAAACTATTTAACACAACTAGATAGGGTTCTAATACATCTGAAAGAAATCTAGACCACCATAACATAATGGCAATCATTGTTCCTAAAATGGTTCCTATCAAAAATCCTACAACCGTTTCATATACAGTTACTTGAATATGCATTAACAAATCATTAGAGCCTAAGTTTGTTAAGGTTTGCCATATTCTACTTGGCTGGCTCATGATAAAACTATCAATCACATTCATATTCGCTAATATTTCCCATATAGCTAAAAATCCGATTAATATTGCTACCTGTGTTACCAATACAAATATTTTTCTTTTTCGATTATGTTTGATATATTGTTTTCTTTCTTGTGATAAAGAATTATTCATCAACACCCAACTCCTTCCATAAAGTGTTAAAATACCCACTAAATTTTGGACTTTCTCTTACATTAATAGGATTTCTATTTTCTATCTCAAAATCAATTGTATAGATGTCTTTTACTCTTCCTGGCCTTTTAGTTAATACAACAACCCTATCAGACATACTAATAGCTTCTGAAATATCATGTGTGACAATAATCGCTGTCATATTTTCTTTTCTTAATATTGAATAAATGTCATTTGTTACCATGATTCTTGTTTGATAATCTAATGCTGAAAAGGCTTCATCTAATAATAAAATTTTTGGTTTTGTTGCTAAGGTTCTAATCAAAGCTGCTCTTTGTCTCATTCCTCCAGATAGTTCAGATGGATACTTATCTTTAAAATCATAAAGATTATATTTTTTTAATAAATTTTCTACATATTTCTTATTTTTTTCATCTAGTTTTCCTTTTAGTTCTAGTCCCAATATGCTATTACTCCATATGTTTCTCCATTCTAATAGGCAGTCTTTTTGTAGCATATATCCCACTTCTTCTGAAATTCCTTCTACTTTTTTATTTTCTATGTAGATTTCTCCTTTTGTTTTTTTCTCTAATCCACTAATGATAGATAATAAAGTAGATTTTCCACAACCACTGGGTCCTATAATAGATACAAATTCTCCTTCTTTTACTCTAAAATGAATATTATCTAGTGCTAAAATTTCTCCTTCTTTACTTTGATAGGTTTTACAAATATTTTTTATCTCTAATATGGTTTTCATGCAGTTTCATTCCTTTCTAATTTTTTGATATATCTGTCATTTATTTTGTCATTAATATATTTTATGTAAAATAAGAAAAGATGGTGTATCTATTACACTATAACCACTGAATCCTAGATATATTCTAATTTTCTATGTATATTAACTCTTCTAATATGGTATTTTTCATCTTAGGTTGTTTGGAAAATTTCAATAAATTCATTAGATTGTATTTTAACTCTAGTATATGATTATCATAAGTGGTCATCTGAAAACATTGTTTCATTATTTTTCCATAAGGATATATATTATCCTTGACATATATCACAATAGGAATAATCATAATTTTTTTATCATGTTTTTTCCTATAATTTTGAACAATTTTTATACATTCTTGTAGAACAACATATGGTAAATCAACAAAAATCTCTCGTTGATACATAATCATATAAAATATTTGTTTATCTATATATTTGTATATAACTCTTATGCCTTGCTTCCATTTATAAAAATCAACATATATTAATTTTCCTTTTTCTATCTTTTCATAACAATTTAAAAAACAATTAAGAAAAGCACGAATTCTTTCTTTATCTTTAAATAAATATTCAATAATACTTCTATATTTTTCTTCTAAATTATTTTCTACGAAAAGCTCATATCTTTCACTTTCTTCTCGCAAATTCAGATAATCCTTTTGTTTTATATTATGAATACACTGAATATAGTTTTTATAAGTAAACTGATATATGACACTATCACCTCCTTACATAACAAGATTTAAATTTATTTTGGAAAATTTTTCGACATTAAATTGTATGATAAAATTTAGAATAAAACATATAAATTAAAATTATATATATTAAATCACAAAATGCAGAAAAACACAAGCTTTTTCTATCGACAATTTGTCGACGTTTGAAATTACCTGCAAAAGATGCTATTCCACTTCTTTCCTTTGAAATAGCATCTTTTTCTTTTATATTTTAATTAGATATTTTTTTCACTTCTTCTTTCGACAAATATCTCCATTTTCCGAGTTCTATATCTTTAACGCCTATTCCTGCAATGGCACTTCTATGTAATGCAAGGACTTTATGTCCTATTGCTTCACACATCTTTCTTATTTGTCTATTTTTTCCTTCATGTATAATAATTTCTAATCTTGTTATCTGTTTTTCTTCATCTGTTTTTAATATTTTTACCTTGGCAGGCTTTGTAATATATCCTCCAATATCCACACCTTTTCTCAAATTATCTATATTTTCTTTGCTGACTATTCCTTTTAACGTAACTGTATACGTTTTGTTAATTTCATGTTTTGGGTGTGTTACTTTATACACAAAATCCCCATCATTTGTAAGAATTAGAGCTCCTGATGTATACATATCCAATCTTCCTACTGGTACTAATCTTTCTTTTACTTTTACTAAATCTAAAACAGAATCACGATTGAATTGATCTTTTACAGTGGTTACATATCCGATTGGTTTATTTAGCAAAATATAAATTTTTTTGTTTTCTATTTGCACAATTTTGTTTTCATATTTCACTTCATCTTTTCCAGGTTGCACTTTTGTTCCTAATTCTGTTACAACTTTTCCATTTACTTGAACTTTTCCTTGTAAGATAAGTTCTTCTGCTTTTCTTCTTGAAGCAATTCCTGCTTCTGCTAGATATTTTTGTAATCGTATTTCTTCCAAAAATATTGCTCCTTCCCCTTTAATATAAAACATCATATTTTTATACAAATTTTAAATATAATTAAAAAGAATTTATATTCTCTTTCTATTTTCTAATTCTTTTAAAATATTTTCAAAATATTCTGGTAATTTTGCTTCTAAAAACATTGTTTCTCCAGTGATTGGATGGGTAAATTCTAAACTTTTCGCATGTAAACATTGTCCTTTTACATTCCATTCATTTTTTCCATTAGAATACACCTCATCTCCGACAATCGGGTATCCAATTTGTGATAAATGCACTCTGATTTGATGGGTTCTTCCTGTTTCTATATTTACCTGTAATAGAGTATATTTATCATATCTTTCTAGTACCTTAAAATGGGTAATGGCTTCTTTTCCTTTTTTAGTCACTGCCATTTTCTTTCTATCTTTTTCACTTCTTCCGATTGGCATATTGATAGTTGCTTCATTTTCTTTCACAATTCCTCTTACCAAAGCAATATATGTCTTTTTCACTTTATGGTCTTTTATTTGTTCACTTAAGTTTATATGTGCTTTATCATTTTTTGCAACAATAATAATTCCTGATGTATCTTTATCTAATCTATGCACTATTCCTGGTCTGATTTCTCCTCCAATTCCTGATAAAGAGTCTTTACAGATTGCCATAATGGCATTTACCAATGTTCCATCTGGATTTCCATTTGCCGGATGTACTACCATTCCTTTTGGTTTATTCACAACAATAATATCTTTATCTTCATAAATAATGTCTAAGGGAATATTTTGTGCTTTTAAAGATACTTCTACTGGAATTTCTTCTTCCACTTGAATTTGATCTCCTGCTTGTACTTTATATGATGATTTTACAGTTTTGCCGTTTACAAATACCTTTTCATTGGCAATTAATCTTTGTATAGCCACTCTTGACGTATCTTCAAGCTTATCTGACAAATATGCATCAATTCTTTTGTTATCATTTTCTACTTCAAAATATTTCATGTATCGTTCTTCCCCTCTTCTCTATGAATTGGCATCATTTTTATTTTCTGGTTTCTTTTCCTCATCATCTAAATTCGATTTCTTTTTAGCAAATTCTTTTGCTGAAAAAGAAGCAAATATCGCAACAAAAGAAACCCAACCAATTAAAATACAAACATCTGCTAAATTAAATGCTGGAAAATTTCCAATGTTAACAAATTCTACCACACTTCCCCTACATAGTCTATCTATGATGTTACTAACACCTCCTGCAAATGCGAAACTTAGCAATATTTTCGTTTTTTTCGTCACAAATTGATTATCACTTTTTATAATTCCCAAAATAATTCCCACAATAACTAAATTGGTTAATATATTTACACCTCTAGAAGTTTCATCATATGCACTATTTGAAATTTGTGATTGTTTTAATACAATATTACCAGATAATAATGAAATTTCTTCATAATGCACAACAAGAACTTTAGATAATTGGTCTATAAATATAATAAGAAATATCATGATAGCCAGTTTAATATACAATTTTTTTAATTTTTTCTTTTCTTCTTTTCTCATAAATACCTCACCTTATACATTTAATCTTTGGTATACTGTAAAGTAATCATCTTCATATAGCTTTTTATAATTTGGATCTTTTGTTTCTTTTATAATCATATTCATTTTCGAATTTTCATAAGTAATTACATGTGTAATATCATATTTATCAAAAATAACTTCATAAAATTCAGTTATACTAGATGTATTAATGAAATCCATAAAAATATCATCTTTTTTACCACTAAATTCTGGTGCATATAAATCTGCTCTAGAATCAATAAATACTGGTATTCCTCTATATATCATATAACTTCCATAGTTATATTCATTATAAAATCTAGCATTTCCCAAATCGACATTTTCTATGATATAATCACATGCTTGAACTGGATATGCTGTTTCATCTATATATTCATCATTTTGTTTTGGTTCATAAAAATGATAACTTAAACCAAGCATAACTAAAATCATTACGATATATCCGACTTTACTTGCAATCATTTTTGTTAATCTTTCTAAACCATTTTTCGTATATATTTCAAATAATCCACATATCATTTTATTTACAATTAACACACCAATTAAGCAAAACATGGTAATTTGTCTTCTTGATGCTAACATTAAAATACATAGGCCACCTATCATAAATAAATCACTAAGTTTAATTTTGGTTTTTGTAAATGTTAAAATTGCTAAAATGACTGCAATTGCTGATAATGCTTCTGTTTCATCAATAATGGTCATTGGTAAATGTTCATTAATATTTTGTGTTGTATTTCCTTCCATTGTTTTATATAAATAGGTATATGGTGTATCTCCTAACGGTGTTAATAAACCTGTAAAAGCACATATAACCATAACTAATAGTAACCATTTAACATTTGAATTTTTGGTAAATCTAATTTTATATGGATTTTTAAGATCTTCTTCTCTTTTTACTTTTATTCTTTCATTTTTTGAAATAATATTTTTTAGTTTTTCTTCTAATTCTAATTTTTTATCAACATATTTTTCTGATTTTGTTAATAACTTAATACTAAAATTTAAGATTTTTATATTAATTTTTCTATATATTATAATTTCTGCTATTAATGCAAGTATATATTCTGCTATATATGGTAAGAACAACACAAATATAAATGGCCAAACAGCTGCATGTAAATTGGCAATCAATGTTGAAATGAGAACCAATCCGACTGCATATCGAATTTTCCTATTTTCAAGAAACATTTCAATACAATAGATAATCCACACAAATAAAATAAAGGTTACCAATTGTGCCCTTGCTGCAATATATCCTCTTATAATATAAATGACAATTGCTGTTAATATAAATGAAACTAGTTGATTTTTAGCAATTTTTGTATTTACTATATATAGAGAGATACCTAATATAGCAGTTAATATACAAGTGGTTACATAGATTCCTGTCATACCATAACCATCATATATATAGTAAGTTATCAAATCATATAACCAATGTGGATAGGTATAAGCTAAACCCTCATGCCAAGAAAAATGATCTTGCATATCAATTCCTGTTTTAGTTATCTGCTCACCTATTTTTATAGTATAGAATGTATCATTTTGTAATGTAACTGGTGTCATAGCAATACAGAATATTGCAATTAATATAATTGCTATAATTCCAAAGAACCATTTAGAGTGAAGTATCCCTTTTATTTTCTCACTTTTCTCATTTTTTTCTTTTTTCTCTTTTTCTTCTTTGTGTTTAAACATATTTCTCCTCCACAAATCTTTTATTATTATTTTATACTAAATTTGTATACATTGTAAATGTAATATATTCTTAGTTACTGTTTAGACAGATATATACAAGTGGGAAGTATTTATAAATGATTTAATTACGAATGTGATTGGAGATGTTTTAGAATTTGTTATAGAATTTATTGAGGAATGTTCACGGTACTCACATAGTGAGGGTCTGAGTGAAAAAGGCTCAATAAATTATATTACAAATTCTTAAATATCGTATTGAGCCGAGTAATAAATCATTTATAAATACTTCCCACTTGTGTATATCTGTCTAAACAATAACTATCTTTTGCATTATATCAAAAAAAGTTTGAAAAGACTAGACTTTTCAAACTTTTTATCTCATTTCTATTTATGTTTTATACAGCTTCTTGATTTTCTGTTTCAACAGTAATTTCATTATCATTTTCTTCAATCACTTCTAAACTTCCTACTGAAACTTCATAAGCAACTCTTGTTTCAACACTTCCGTCTTCATGTTTCTTTTCATAAGTTCTTGATTGAACTCTACCTACTAATTTTATTTGAGAACCAACTTCAAGATTTTGGCAGAATCTTGCATTTCTTCCCCATGCAATACATGGAATATAGTCTGATTTATTATATGCTCTATTAACTGCAAGTAATATATCTGCAATTTCTCTACCAAATGGTGTTTGTCTGTAAATTGGTTTTTTACAAATATAACCAATTAAAACAACTTCATTGGTAACAACATCTTTTTTGGTCATTTCATTTTCTTCTTCACTTTGTTCTTCCTCAGATATTACTTTAATATCTTTGGCAAATACAGTTAATATTAATCTGTTCTTTTCACTTTCATAACTATTATATGATCTGAATTGTCCTTTTACTAACAATTTTTGTCCTTCGGCTAATGTATCTTCATTAATTAGTCTTTCTGAAATAGTAATTGGTATAATATCTGCTACACCACTTAAACGAGGTATTTCTAAATTAAAGATATAAAATCTTTCTCCATAAATTTCATGACTAAACTTCTTTTCTCCTGTAACTTTTCCAACTAATGTTAAATAGTTGTTTTCTAAATAATTTGTATCCAATTTATTTTCCTCCTTAAAATTTATTTTATCAATTGTATTTTTTTACCTCTTTTAGTCTACATTACCTATTATACAACATTTTCCCGGTTTTGTCTACATAAAAAGTTAAATTTGTAATTTTTTTGAAACAAATCTGGCTTTTCTAAGTATTTTTCAGTTATTACTTTTGCTATATATAAGGTAAATTGTAACAATCGCCAATATGTTTTCTATTTGACTTGATTTATATTTCTTTACATCTATTTCCATTTCTCCCATTTCAATTGACTTTTGTTCTAAATTATTTATATTTCTTTGTATTGATAAAATTGCTTTATCTTCTTGAATACTAGATATGGTTATTGTAGATTTTTGATTTAACCCATAACTTATACAATTTATTTTTTTATTGGATTTTATCTTTATATTGCAAAATACATCTGCATTTACAACAATAAACATACAATTGCTACAAAGTTTATTTAGTATATTTTTTTGTTCATCATTTATCTCTTCCTCATGACATAATACAATTGTTTCAAATACAATGTTTTTCATATTTTCTATATTTTTAGAATTTATATGAATCCATTCTAAATCTTTCCTATTTACTATTTTTATTATATTTTGTTTTATCATTTCATATTCTGAATGATTTGAAAAAATACCAATAAAATGCATTTGCCCTTCTCCTAAAAAAACTATATTTATTTTTTCCTCTATTTCCATTTTTATACATATATTAATTAGTTTTTTGTGTTCCATCGACATCTATTATATAATTTTCTTTATATATAAGTTCTGAAATTTTCACCACTTCTAGATTTTTTTCTTTGATATTTTTTAAAATCATATCCAAACTATCTGCTGTATGCTCTGTTCCATTATGCATTAATATAATGTCTCCTGAACCTATTTTATCTTTAATTCGATTCCACATTGCCTCTCCAGTCAAGCCTGTGTAGTCCAATGTATCTAAACTCCATTGTATTGTATAATATCCATTATCTTGTGCTGCTTTTATCACTGTTTGGTTATATTCTCCATATGGTGTTCTATATAGATTTGTTTTAGTCCCTGTGATACTTTCAATTTTTTCATTACTCTTCTTTAGCTCCTCTATATTTTCTTCATAACTTAGATTATTAACATGTGGATGTGTATCACTATGTGTTCCAATTTCATGGCCAGCATCATAAACTTTTTTAACTGCTTCTGGATATTTTTCTATCCAATCTCCTACCATAAAAAAAGTTATTTTTACATTGTTTTCTTCTAATATTTCTAATATTTTATCAATATCATCTGCATCCCAGGCACAATTCATAGTTAATGCCACTTTATTTTCTTCTGTTTGCACATTATATATTGGTAATAACTTTTCATTTGTAGAGGAGGTTGTAATCGCTTGTTCTTCACGGATTAATGTTCCTGCCATGCAAAATAGTAGTATCACCATTATCACTGATATGAAATATGTATATATTTTTTGCTTATTTAATATAAAAAACATAATAAAAACCTCCATTTTAAAACTACTTAATTATATGCTTTAAAATAAAGGTTATTCATAAAATATACTTTAATTTTCTAAAATCTGTTCTTGCATTATAGTAACTGTATAGTTTATATATTTATTTATTTTGAAAATAGCAAATAATTCCATTATAAATTCCCCAAGCCAATCTATTTTGATATTCTTCGTCTTGTAATTGTTGTTCTTCTTGAGGATTGGATAAAAATCCACATTCCACAATCGATATGGGAATTTCTACATGTTTCATTATATAGACCGTGTTTAATTTCATTGCTATTCTATTATTTTCTTTTTGCATGACTTCATTTAAATTACTTTGTATTTCTTCTGCTAAAACTTTGCTTTGTTCATTATTTGTATTAAAAAAGGTTTGCCAACCATAATATTGTTGTTGTGCAATTTTATTTAAATGAATAGATACAAATATATCTGCTGAAGAATCATTTCCAATTTTTACTCGATTATGTATGTCTGAAACCTTTTTTTGTTTTAATGTTTTTGCATCTAAGTCATAGATTGCATTTTCATTTGACCTTGTAAGAATAACCGTACAACCTGATTGTTCTAAAAGTTGTTGAATCTTTAATACAATGGCTAAATTGATTTGTGCTTCTGTAGTCCCATTATTACTTTCTGCCCCTTCATCTGGCGTACCATGGCCAGCGTCTAATATTACCACTTTTCCTGAAACTGGCAAAGTTGTTACTTGAACTGCATCCCCTATATTTCTATCTATTTTTTTAACACTTACATATGTTATACTTATCATTAGCATTACAAATATAATTACTAATCTCTTTATTTTATTTTTATTCATACAAATAAACTCCTAAAATATTCATAATTTCTATTTTAGTTTATTTGGTATTTTTCTTTTTAGAACAAAAAAACTTGAGCCTATCACTCAAGTTTTCTTTAATTACTACTTTGCTTTCTTCTATCCACTGCATAACTACTTCCCATAACAGATTTAGCAGCATGTTTTACTTGTGCACCCACTTCACCGATTTCCAATATATTATGAAATCTTCCAGGATCTGCAACTACAACACCTATTGAAAGAGATGTTAATGGAAATTGTTCGATAATTCCTTTTCTGTTTTCCACCTCAATATATCCCTTTTCTAAATCTTTTTCTGTAAAAAATTTCTTTACATTATTATCAAAAAGAGCTAATATCGTTTGACACATTTTTTCACAATTTGTTGATGGTAATATTGCTACAAAATCATCTCCTCCAATATGTCCTACAAAAGCTTCTTCTGTAAAGTCATTATGAACTCCCTTTAAAATTGTCTCTGCTGTAAACTCAATAATTTGATCTCCTTTTACAAAACCATATACATCATTATATGCTTTAAAATTGTCTAAGTCTAAATATAATACAGAAAATGGTTCTTTGTTTGATAATCTTTTTTTCAATTCTGCATGTATTTGGACATTTCCTGGTAATCCTGTTAATGGACTTACTCTTCTGTTATTTGCAAGTAATCTATTTAAATTTTTTACTGTAAAATATAAATATTCTTCATCTACTGGTTTCTTAATATAATATTCAATAGATTCTCTTAATACTTTCATTCTATGTTCTTTATCACTATTAGAAGATACAACAATTACAGGTGTAATTGTGTTATCCTCATCTCGTCTAATTTGTTTACAAAGTCCTACAACATCTCTATCGATTGCATCTTCATTAATGATGATTAATGAAGGAATATTTTTCAAAGCAATATCAATTTGTTCTGATTTCACACCAATAAATTTATACTCTTTATCTTCTTTGAACAATTCTCTAAAAATGACAATAGATGAATCATCATCATCTATGATATAAATTTCTTGAACCATACTATTCACCCTTTTTTTCTTTTTTTGTTTTTCTCTGTTTAAATTCTATTTTTTTATTCAATATTTCTGTAAATTCTTTTGTATCAATTGCTGGGAAGGCCTTTTTTAATCTATATGCTCTTTTATATAGATGTCTCATTGTTCTATCTCTTCGCAACTTCAAATTATTTATAAGATTTTGTAAGTTCTCATTTGCTAATGTTTTTTCTTTATCTTTTAGTTCTATTAGTTTTTGCTTAATTTGTTCATTGATATCTTCTATTTTTTCCAATGTCGTTTTTATATTTTTAACTTTTATAATACTAATAATAGCATCAACTAACAATATAAAAGCGATAATGCAAGCAATAACCGCTACATATATAAAGTCAATATAGCTTAACATTCTTATAATAAATGGATGTATATAATTAATAAATAAGACACCTAAAATGCCCCATGCTATAGAATTTGTTAAACAAATTCTACCTTTATAATTAAATTTATGATCTGAATAATCCCAATATTTTGTATGAAACAATTTTTCTAAAAGTACTCCTACTACATATTCCCATAGAGTTAATACAATCACAGAAATGAAAAATAGAAGTAAAATATTATTTTTAAATCCATCTAAAAATAATATCATAATAATAGCGCCAAATCCATATATTGGACAAAATGGTCCTATTAAAAATCCCGTATTAATGATTTTTCTCTCACAAATTGTTCTTACGATACTTTCTAACACCCATCCTAAAAATGAATAAATAACAAAATAGGCTAATATATGAAAAAAAGTATTATCCATTTGCATTCCTTTCTTAGTGCATATTAATCTATTTCCCTACATATTATTTTATATGTAGGGAAATTTTTATTGTCTTAGACACCAATATTCTATAGCCCTCTATAATCCTTGATTACGATGTTAGGGCAGTTTCTTATTTTTAACTATTTGTTTTGTCTGCCATTTTTCTTACTGTATCAGAAACAATTCCATCCACATTATATGCTGTAATTTCTAGTCTATTTTGATTATTATCTTCTAACTTAATTTTATATTTTAATTCTTTCTTTCCATCTTCAACTGTAATTGTTTTTGCTTCTCCTCTAATATTCAAGTCTACTTTTTGCAAACCTACTTCATCTGTAATCGTAATTAAATAATATTCTCCTGCATCATCTGTTTCTACATTTATCATTGGTTTTGTTGTTCCCATAACTGTTTCTTCTTTTGTTGTTGTTTTATTATTTACATCTACTATAGCAACTGTTATATCATGTGTTCCCATAGGGACATCAATTTCTTGGTCTATTGTTGTTGCATTGATATCTACTCTTTGTTCTTCTCCATCATCCCATTTATATGTCATATATTTTATTTGTGTTTCACTATTTGCTGTAATTTTTAATTTATTATCTTCTGAAATTGTTAAATCTAGGCTTGGACTACCTCCACTTGGTCTACTTCCTGATGTAAATTCTTTTTGCGTTGAAATTTCTTGTCCTTGTGTATCAATTGCTGTTACATTTAATGTGTTTGTTCCGCTAGGAATTGTTATTTGTTGTTCGATATATTTTCTTCCATTACCAGTTATAGTTTGTATCTCATCATCATTCCAACTATATTCTATTCTATCAATTGTTTTATCATGTGTAACTGTTAATATAACTGCTGTACCATCACCATTCAATGATTCTGATATAACTGGTTTTGTTATCTCTGAATTATTTGCTTCATTCTCTCTATATATAGCATAAGATCCTGTTCCTACCATAAATACGCCAAATATTAACATTGCAATTGCAAATACTCTAACAACTGTCTTTATATCTGCTGGTCCATTACTTTTTCTTGTTTTGCTTTTTTTAGTTTTGCTCTTCTTTGCTGTTGGATTACTTGTGGCTAAAATTTGATTCATATTTTTCACCTCACTAGTCTCTTTCATGGAAAATTATACCATACCAAATTTTAATTGTAAAGAAAAATAGGACATTTCTATGCCCTATTTTTCTTATATTCTACCCCTTCTATTTTATTGCATAGAAATCTTCGATTTCACATATGACATGTTTATCTTACACAACAAACTTCTTAATTAAGAGTAATCCTCCAGCCAATGTTCCTAATACAGTAAATCCTAATACATAGTAGATTCTTTCTTGTCCTGTCTCAATTGATAACAATACTGGTGCATCATCTATATCATCTTCTCCCCATACTTGGTTATCTGGTGTTGAATCTCTATCTGGTGCTCCCTTATCATTATAATCTTCTGAGATTTCAGCTATGTTTGTCATTTGTCCCATGTTGTCTTCTCCATTTATCCATGTTAGAACAACCTCTACTTCTGCTGATTCTCCTGGTTGTAATAATGTATTTTCTAACAATCTTGTTGAGATAACATTATTTCCTTCATCTGTCCAGCCTGAATTATCTTCTGCTACAAATCTTAATCCTTCTGGTACATAGTCTGTTATCTCTGTTGCATATCCTGCGATGTCTCCTTCATTTGTGATTCTGATTGAATATCTGAATTTTACAACTACATCATTTAGATTTTTTCTGTATAACTCTACTTTTACCACTGGCTCTGGATTCATCTCTGCTGTATGTCCTGTTTGTGTTACTGTTTGTTGTCCGTTTTCTATGACAATTGCTTCTGTTACCCATTTTCTTAATGCTAAATCAAAGTATGTTAATTTGATATATTCTTTATCTTGGTCATCTTCTCCTTCATTCCATTCATCTGGTATTGAGTCTTTATCTTCTACTGGATTTCCATTTTCATCACTATCTTCTGTGATTTGTGCTGAATTTACTATGATTCTATCTGATTCATTTGGCTCTACTACTTCAAATGCTACTTTGATATCTCTATAGTCTGGATTTCCTTCTCCAATTTCCTCTTCTGGATTAAATGCTTGTAATAGATTTGGATTTTCTCCTGCTGTCTCTTCTTCTCCGTTTAGTCTACGTTCTCCTTGTTCTTTTGATAAGTAATCTGTTCTGATTTCTACTGCATCTTCTACATCTTCTGTTTCATTTCCTTCTTCATCATACATTACCCATCTATATTCTATATTTGTTTCATTTTCTGGTAAGAATTTTAATCCATCTGGGATATCATCTGCTACCTCTTGGGCATATCCTGCGATATCTCCTTCATTATATATTCTGATTGTATATTCTACGATATTTCCTGTTATGACTTCTACTGGTTCTTTTGTATGATTATATGTAATTTGATTTTCTTCTCTATCATAACTTATTTCTGGTATTCTTGTCGTTACCTCTTCGTCATCTACTTTTGTGATGAATTTTCTTAATGCTAAGTCAAAGTCTTGGATAATTACTTTTTCAAAATCGTCATCATCTTCTTGTCCTGGTACATAATCTTTTTCTATTTCATCATCTTTATAACCTGGTAATTCTTCATCACTTGGTATTTCGATATTGTCTGGTGTCGAATCTCTATCTGGTATGTCATATTCATTTTCGTCTTCTGTAATTTCTGCTAAGTTTGTTAATTTTACATTTGTTTCTGCATCTTCTTTTACTTTACATGCGATTTGTAAATCTTTATAGTCTAATGTTTGTCCATCAAATGCTTTGATTTCATTTTGTCTTTCTTCTGTTTCTTTTGCACTTGATAAATAATCTGTTGTCACAACTCTTCCGTCTTCTGATATTTGCCATTCATATTGAATATTGATTTCATGCTCTGGTAAAAATTCTAATTCTTTTGGTAGATAGTCTGTTACTTGTTCTGCATAACCATCAATTTCGCCTTCGTTGTATACTCTAATTGTGTAGATTATCACACTATTTCTTTTTACCAATACTGGATCCTTTGTATGGTTGTAAATAGCAGTTGTTCCTTGCTCTAATCCTGATAAATCTACATTTGGCACTCTATCATATTGTGTTCCATCGACTTCACTGATGAATTTTCTTAATGCTAAATCAAATTCTTGCACATATACTTTTTCAAAGTCATCATCATCTTCTTGTCCTGGTACATAATCTTGATTGATTTCATCATCTTTATATCCTGGTAATTCTTCATCACTTGGTACTTCTACATTATCTTGTTCAGAATCTCTATCTTCTACTGGTTCCTTATTTGCATCTTGATATTCTGTTATATCTGCAATATTTGTTATATTTTCATTTGAATTTGCATTTTCTAATACTTTACACATAATTGGAACTTGCTCATAAGATAATGTTGTGTTTCCATTATCATCTATTTGTGGTTTTGCAATTAAACTATTTTCTAAATATCTTGTTGTAACAGTTCTTCCGTCTTCTGATACTTCCCAACCATATTGGCTATTGAATTCTCCATCTACAAATTCTAAATATGGTGGCAAATAATCTTTTATTTCTGCTGCATATCCATCTTGTTCTCCTTCATTATATACTCTTAACATATATACAACTATATCATTTTTCTTTACCAATACTGGTTCTTTTGTATGATTATAGATTGCTGTTGTTATCGTATTTCCATTTTCATCAGTTGTGTTTAATTTTGATGCATCTACAATTGGTTCTCTTGCATAAGCTGTACCATCTTCAGTCTTTAAGATTTCACTTTCTTCAATTGTTTCATCTCCACTTACTGCTACAATGAATTTTCTTAATGCTAAGTCAAATTCCTCTTCTACAATATGTGTATTGGTAATCGTAAAGTTCTTTGGTTCAACATTTTCTGATGTAGCTCTTACCATACTTCTTGTAGCATATGTTGCAATGGTTGTTTCACCATCATCTGTACTAGCAATATTTTTTATGTTATTTGTATTATCTGCACTCTCTAAGTTGTTTGTACTTCCTGTATTTTCTGTAATTTCTGTTGTATATCCTTCTATTTGTGTAATTTCTCTTACTGTATAGTCAATATCTTCACCATTTTCTTTTACTGGTAAGTTATTAAATGTTCCTGTCCAATGATTTTCTTCGCTCAAAGTAATGATATTTCCTGTTGGTTCTCCGTTTTTTAATAATTCTACTTCAATGCTTTCTGGTCTTAATCCATCTTGATTGTCTTTATCATCCCATACCTTATTGACACTTACACTTGTTACTCCTGGTGTATGTGTATTCGTAATGGTAAAATTATTTTCTCCATTTTGTGTAATATTCACTGCATATCCATCTACTTTAATTTCACTTACTGTATAAGTAATTTTTTCTCCATTTTCATTAATTGGTAAATTGTCAAATGTTGCTGTCCATCTGTTTCCGTCATTTAATGTTACTGTATTTCCTGTTC
The DNA here is from genome assembly GCA_944392665.1 of uncultured Clostridia bacterium. Classification (GTDB taxonomy): domain Bacteria; phylum Bacillota; class Clostridia; order TANB77; family CAG-508; genus CAG-269. Next base: position 30,089 of record CALXXJ010000018.1, read on the forward strand.
CTTCTCCATTTTTTAACAATTCTACTTGTATGTTTTCTGGTCTTACGCCATCTTGGTTATTATTATCATTCCATACTTTATTTACATTGACACTTGTTAATCCTAGTGTGTGTGTATTGGTGATTGTGAAATTGTTTTCTCCATTTGAAGTGATTCTAACTTCATATCCACTAACTTGTAATTCTTTTACTGTATAAGTAATTTTTTCTCCATTTTCTTTTACTGATAGATTATCAAATGTTGCTGTCCATCTATTTCCGTCATTTAATGTTACTGTATTTCCTGTTTCTTCTCCATTTTTTAATAATTCTACTTGTATGTTTCCTGGTCTTAATCCATCTTGGTTATTATTATCATTCCATACTTTATTTACTTGTACTTGTGTGATAGCTTCTAATATGATTTTTTCAAAGTCATCATCATCTTGTTCACCTTCAAAATATTCTTCACTACTGCTCAAATCTTTTCCTTGGTTATTCTCATTTCCAATATATCCATCATCTGTTGTTACTAAATCATCTTTATTTACTTCTGGTGTTGTTCCTGGCTCAGAATCTGTATCTGCATTTTCTTCTGTTGTTATAATTTTATCATCTTCTGCATCATATTCTTCTGATATCCATGCTACATTTGTGAATATGGTATCTTCACTTCCTGCTGTTGCTGTTACTTCACATATAACTTGTATTGTCTCTGAATCTAATGTTGTTCCACCATTATAGGCATCTAAATTGTCTGTATTGCTATCTTGTCTTATAAAGTAAATTGTATTTGTACCTATATCATAAGTTTCTACTGTGAAAATACTATCATCAACAAGTCCAACATATGTTAAACCTGATGGTAATTGGTCAACAATTTTAGTTGCTCTTCCTGCTTTTTCTCCTTCATTATATATTGTTAAATTATATATTACTGTATCTCCTGTTTTTACAACTACTGGGTCTTTTCTATGATTATATGTAGCAGTTGTTCCAGTTTTTAAAGAATCTGTACTAATATTTGGATTTCTATTATTGATGTCTGTATTTCCTACTTTTGTTATATATTTTCTTAAACTTAAGTCAAATATTTTATGTGTGTTTATAATAGTATATTGATTTGCTTCTGTTCCATCTCCACTTGATGTATATCCTTCTGGCACATTTACTTCTTTTACTGTATATGTGATTTTTTGTCCATCTTCATTTATTGGTAAATTATCAAATGTTTCTCTCCAACTATTTCCTGCATTTAATGTTACTGTTTTTCCTGTGCCTTGTCCATTTTTTAATAATTCTACTTCTATTTCATCTGGTCTTAATCCATCTTGATCATTATTATCATTCCATACTTTATTTACGCTGACACTTGTTGTTTCTGGTGTATATCTATTTGTAATAGTATATTGATTTGCTTCTGTTCCATCTCCACTTGATGTATATCCAGATGCTACATTTACTTCTTTTACTGTATATGTAATTTTTTCTCCATCTTCATATACTGGTAAATTTGTAAATGTTGCTGTCCAGTTGTTTTCTGTTAATGTCTTTTTATCTCCTGTTGCTCTTCCATTTTTATATAATTCAACTTCTATTTCATCTGGTCTTAATCCATCTTGATCATTATTATCATTCCATACTTTATTTACGCTGACACTTGTTGTTTCTGGTGTATATCTATTTGTAATAGTATATTGATTTGCTTCTGTTCCATCTCCACTTGATGTATATCCAGATGCTACATTTACTTCTTTTACTGTATATGTAATTTTTTCTCCATCTTCATATACTGGTAAATTTGTAAATGTTGCTGTCCAGTTGTTTTCTGTTAATGTCTTTTTATCTCCTGTTGCTCTTCCATTTTTATATAATTCAACTTCTACACTTGTTGGTCTTTTTCCATCTTGGTTATTGTTGTCTTCCCATTGTTTTGTTACTGTTATTTGTGTTGTATCTGGTGTATATGAATTTGTAATGGTATAACCATTTTCTTCTGTTCCTTCTCCACTTTCTGTATATCCGTCTGGCACATCTACTTCTTTTACTGTATATGTGATTTTTTCTCCATCTTCATATACTGGTAAATTTGTAAATGTTGCTGTCCAGTTGTTTTCTGTTAATGTCTTTTTATC
>CALXXJ010000019.1 GCA_944392665.1 uncultured Clostridia bacterium
TATATTTTAACTTAATTTTTAAAAAAAGAAAAGACTGTTGACAAAATTTTTTATATACTTTGTCAACAGTCTGAAAACTTGTATACATTTTTGTATACAAGTTTTTCTTATACAATAATTACAATAAACATTGCAACTATTCCTCTACTTTTTCAAACATATCTTTTCCAACTCCACATAAAGGACAAACCCAATCCTCTGGTAAATCTTCAAATTTTACTCCTTCTGCTTCATCATCATAAATATATCCACATGCCATACATCTATATTTCATCCTTATCACCTCCATATTTACACCAGCATTATACCAATTTAATATCCATTCGTAAATAGTTTTTTCTAATTTATTTGTTTTTCTTTTGAATTTGGTTTAATATTTAGAAAAAGCCTTGCTTTCGCTAATGCACGTTTTTCTTATTGTATAGAAAAAATCTACTTTTATCTTGGCTTTATATAGATTTTTTCGTATACAACAAGGTTAAGCTTCTTATATTCGTGAAGTACTGCAAAGCAGTCTTCACATCTGTGCGTCGAAATCTTTGATTTCGCTAACGCACGCTTTTCTTATTCTCACCCATTTTTTCTTTTTTTATTCTATAAATGACAAGAATTATAATTAAGATAGAAAAAATAATATAGATAATAACAAACCATAAATTGTTTTGGATATTTTCAACGATACTATTTTCACTTTGCTTTCCTTCTTTCTCTCCCTCTTCTTGTGCTTCCAATATCGCATTTAATTTTTGCATATTCATTTTTGTTTCTTCCTCTGCTATTTTTTGTTCCTCTTCGTTTCTTCTATAAATATTTACCCTATATTGTTTTATCGTATATCCATTTTCAGCCATCACTTGAATATTTACTACATTATTTCCATATTGTAGATTTTCTCCACCTGTTACTTCTACTTTTGCATTTTGTTTTTCTGGGATTGCCAAGATATTTACATTTTCAATAGTATTCGATACAATTGCATTATATTGATATATATCATTTGAAAATTCTGGTTCTAATATTACATTTTCAATTGCCAAAGTTTCTAAACTTGTATTTGCTTTTTCTAAGTCTTTTGTTTTGGTAACAGAAATTGTATATATGGTTTTACTTGTTCCGTCTTGCGAGATTACTTCTATTGTAATCATATTCAATCCCTCTTTAAAATTTGTATTTCCTGTAACAGTAACCTTAGCATTTGGATTTTCTGGAGTGGCAGTAACCTCTAATGCAGATAAATCTTCTGTCAAAAAATAATAATCTGTTATATCTGGAGAAAATATAGGTGTCATTCCCTCATGATTTAATCGTAATGTTTCTAATTTAGAATTGTTGCTAGCCACTTGACTTTCTTCTGAAACCTCTATAATTTCTGTTTGTGTTTTTTCATTTGCTATCATTTCAATTCCATCTGTAAAACTTTGTATTTGAATACCTTCAGCATTATAGAAATCTCCTTGAATTGCAATATATTCACTTCCGATTTCTTTTGCTTTAAATGTATATTTTACCAATTCACAATTTTGTTTCGTATTTTCTCCCCCTGTTTCATCATACCAAACTGTTATGATTTTACTACCAACTACATTGGTATTTTCAGGTCCTGAAACATATTCTAATAATTCATTGTTAAAATATATCTGAATATCAAATGCTGCTACATCAATATTAGCTAAGTTTATTGTAAAACTAAATTCTTCTCCATTTTTTATTTCTGTATTTGATACATTCAAATAGATGCTATCTTGATTTTCATTTTCTATTGCCAAACTCATTGTGTGGATACTTAAAATCATGAACATCCACATAAACAATATTACTATTTTTTTCAAACCTCTCACCTTTTTCTTTTACTCAAACATTACAATCTTATAAAATCATTGTTCAATCTGTTTCAAACCTAATATATGCCTTTGAATTAATAATAAATCAACCGATGTTGGTTTCTTACCATTTTTGTTAATATTCCCTGCTTTTTGAGATACAAAATCTAATTCTTCTAATTCTAATATATGTCTTTGCAATTTTAATAAGTCTACACTATTAATTTTTCCGTTTCCATCAACATCTCCATAAATGAGAATCTCATATTCTGCAACTAGAGTTTGACTATTTGTATTTGTATAAATCTGAACTTTTGAACCAGTTCCTACTAAATTTTGATTTTGTAATATATTTCCTAATGTATCTACGATTTGTACTTGATATTTTTCACTCACAAAAATATTTTCTAACAACTTTTCTACTGTTCTAATTTCTTCTTCAATTCTACTAATTTCATTTCCATTAACTCGTATATTGTCACTAAAACTTAAATCCTCTTCTGCAATTTTTTCTATCACATGTATTGTTACATACTGACAAATATTTTCATCATCTTCTGCATAAACCTTTATATTTGTATTTCCAGTTTGAACAGCTGTAATGATTCCTATATCATTGACAGTTGCAATATTCGTATTTTCAGACGCATATTGCACTGTTTTATTATTTGCATCATCTGGCTCAATATTTGCAAGAATTTGATATTCTTCTCCTTCTTGTAATGTGATATTTTTCACATTTACCTCTATTCCAGCGACTTTACTATATACCTCTATATCGATACTTGCCTTTACTCCATTTGAAATAGCTCGTACAGTAATTGTTGCCTTCCCAGAAGATACGCCATATATATTCCCATTGCTATCCACCTTTACAATCTTTTCATTACTAGAAATATATTCTACTGTTTGCTCTTCTGCTTCTTTTGGATAAATTTCTATATTTAATTTACCCATTTCATTTTTTTGAATGACAGGATTGTCTATTGATATTTTTATTTTCTCTACTTCAATTTCTGGTAATTCCTCTACATAATTTTGAAATACATACCCTACAATTCCATTTTCTAAAATCACTCTATCCCATAACTCTCCACTTTGCTTTCCTCTTGCAATTCTTATCATTGTTTCATTTTTAGAAACACTTGTTATTTTTTCATAACTTGTACTTGGTCCACTTCTAACATTTAAAGTAGTTTCTACATTAGCATATACTTTGGTATTATCTTCTTCATAATCTAAAGGATTAATCGCTGGACTTTCTTCTTGTATTTCTGGCATATTATTATATACAGGGATTATAAAATTCATATTCAAATCTAATAAATTACTATTAGCATATCCTTTATAAATAATATTAGATTCACTATATGGTGCTAAAACATTTGTCATATATTGATGCCAAAATAATTCTCCATTGTTGGTATCATGAACATGGAATTTTTGTAAATAAATTGTATTTTGACCAATATTAATATAACTTGAACCAATAAAGATACCTCCACCAGTAATAGCTCTTTCTTTTGTATTCCAAGGAATTAAATATTTTGTTTTCGTTGCTTCACTTGCTCCATTTCCATCTCTTGCATATTTTAATCCATTGATAATAGCTACCATGGGTTCTGAAGAACTTGTGGCTCCTATGTTATAGAAATTATATAATCCTTCATATCCAACTACTTTTCCACTAATGGAGCTATGAGATAAAAATGGTCCAACTTCTTGTTTAATTCTTGAAGCTAAATGGTAGGAACTCACCTTTGATTGAATACCTGCACTATATATTAAATCTGAATATTTTTTATTCATGGTTACAGTACTTCCACTTGAAGTTAGATAACTTACTATTTGATTATAAAATTCTGTACCATATAATATTTTTTCAATTCCATCTACTGAATTGCTACTACTATTAAAAGATAATTCTTCAAATTGAAAAATTCTTGACTCATTTAAAAAATTTCGTGGATCCATTGTATATAACAATGATTGTTTTGAACAATCTACCCAACCTGCATCTACCTCTACATTGTATTCTCCTGGATTTGTATTTTTCCATCTATCATGATAAGATTTCGGTACTAAATTTTTTCCAAATATATTTTCATTTTGAATCACATAATTCCAGTCTAAGCTAGTGTATAAAGCTGTAAAAGTCCAATTCGGATGATTCTTTTTCAATTCTTCTAAATATGGCTGATAACTCTCTGGAAAATTTTCAATCCCATCGGCCATAGTCGTAGCTTTTACATTTTTTTTACTAGAAACATATATGGTTAGGAGAATAACGAAAATAATACATATACTATATCCAAAAATCTTCTTTATCATTTTTCACTCCTTTTATGTACGCATTTGTCAAATCCTTACTAAAGCTAAGTGTCAGTCCTTATTTCTTCATTTCGAATAAATGACGAATGTGATTGGAGTACCTGTAGCCTTTCTTAATACAAAATAAATGAAGAAGCGCGAATGCTTGTAGCGAGAGGTTCTTTTATTTTGTATATAGAAAGGGTAAGGTACGTATTGAGCCGAGGAATTTATGAGAAATGAAGAAATAAGGACTGACACTTAGCTCTACTAAAGATTTGATTAATGTTTCATATAACAAAGGTAAACTTCTTATATCTTTACTGCCTTTACTATAATTCTTTTAGAAGAATCTGTCGTACAGGTAATTAAAGTAACTTCTATTCTTCCATCTGTTTTTTGTGATAAACATTGTGTTTCATTTGGTTCTACTATTTCTACTAAATATATTTTATAAATTCCTTCATGATTATTTGTATCTACTAATGTAAAGGTATCTCCAATTGATAATTTTTTCAAATCATGAAACATATTTTTCGTTATATAATTGTGTCCAGCAATACAAAAATTTCCTACCTCATTGGGATTCCCACCATAAAACTTTGTAACAGATACGCCTAAAGCTTGATTGCTATATTCCGAAATAACATAGGTCTCTAAATTTATTTTCGGTATCTCTAATTTTGCAATTACAGGATATCCCTTATATGTTGTCAAAATGCTTCCTTTTGTTTGATGAATACTTGTATCTTGTGTGGTATTTTCACTATCCTTTATTATATCTTCTTCTGGCATTCCACTTCCTGTATTTACATTTTCTGTACTAACGAAACTAGTTTTTACTTGTTTATCCACATTTTTTTTCTTTTCTTTTACTATCCATTGATTAGCAAATATAAAACTTATCATGAATATAGTTATTGCAAGAGTAATGAGAATAATTCTAATTTTTCTATCTTTCGTTTTCAATTTAACTTCCTTCTATTTATCCTTTTTCTTCATAGTCATATATAAAGAAGTACTAATAATAGCTATCACAATAACAACTATTGGAATATATAAATTGATACCTGTTTTTGGTAATTGTGTTGGTAAGTTTTCTTCTGTTGTGTTTGTAGTATTTTCTCCTTCTATTGTTCCTTCTATTTCATTATCTGGTGTTTCCTCTTCTGGTAGTGTGTTTTGTGCCTCTGTAACAGTTACTGTAAAGGTATTTTCTGCAATAACTGCATCTGAACTATCTCTATCAATTAATTTAAAAGTAAGTCTATATTCTCCCACTTTATCAAAGATACCTCTAAGATTTAATACTTTATTTACATTTTGTCCACCAATTGCATATCCAGATGGATCACCCCATCCACTATCTATCAAGTCATATTCTGTTTGAGATTCATCTGTTCCTTTTAGCTGCACATTTCCTCCATCAGGTGTTGTTGCTTCCGCTATAATTCTGGCATGATCATAATTTTTTCCCATACTTGAACTTAAAGAAAGTACCATGTCTTTTTCAGTATTTACAATTGGACCACCTGTATATGATAAATCAAATTTATAATCTTCATATCTTGGTTCTACTACAATATTTTTTTCTAATGCAATTGCTATATCATCATAACTTTCACTAGCATCAGGATTTGATAAACCTTCTGCTGTCACTGCTAAATCTGTTGGATTTGATGTCATAATTCCTTCTTTTGCTTTGAAAGTTATGTTCATACTTTCTTTTGGATTTGTTCCTCCTGTTGAATCATAAAATACGACTCTTACTCTTGTTCCATTATCATTTGGTGTTCCACCATCTGTTTCAACATATTCTAGCAAATTGTTATCATATGCTATATCAAATGTATAGGCTCCTAATGGTTTTCCGAAAGTAATTGTAAGAGTTATTGTATCTCCAGGATTTACAGTATTTTTATTAGTATCAATCTTTATATCATCTAACGCTGCTGCTTGTACTGGATTTGAATTCAATATTAGTATAAAAGCAAATAAAATTGATAAAATAAGTAATGTATTCAATAGTTTTTTCATTTTTTAATTTCCTCCTTTTTTATTTTGTAATATTATTATGTCTCTTTTTGATATTTTTATTAAATTTTGAAAAAGAAGAATTTTCCAATGTCCAATTGGATAATTTTACATGAATATTTCACAAAACTGTTGTATTTCTAAGCATTTTAGGATATAATTACATTTGTTAGTTTTTATTTAATTTAAATTGTTTAAAAACAAATTTCAAATGGAGGTTTCATATTTATGAAAAAATTAGTGGTTAAAGACTTATATAAAAATACAAACGAATATAAAGATAAAGAAATCACATTAGAAGGTTGGGTAAAAACCATTCGTGATTCAAAAACCTTTGGATTTATTGAATTAAATGATGGTTCTTTTTTCAAGAATGTGCAAATTGTATTTAGTGACAAATTAGATAACTTTGCTGAAATTGCTAAACTATCTATTAGTTCTTCTATAAAAGTAACTGGTACTTTTGTCATTACTGAAAATGCAAAACAACCTTTTGAAATACAAGCAAATAAGATAGAAATTTTAAATTTATGTGATTTAGAATACCCTCTTCAAAAGAAAAGACATTCTTTTGAATATCTAAGAACAATTTCACATCTTCGTCCTAGAACCAATACTTTTAATGCTGTTTTTAGAGTAAGAAGTGTATTTGCATATGCTATTCATAAATTTTTCCAAGAAAGAGGATTTGTTTATGTGCATACGCCTATTCTTACATCTAGTGATGCTGAAGGGGCTGGAGAAATGTTTAATGTTAATTCTTTTGACCTTACAGATATACCAAAAACAGAAGATGGACAAGTTGATTATTCAAAAGATTTTTTCGGAAAACCTGCACATCTAACAGTAAGTGGACAATTAAATGTAGAAACATATGCTACTGCTTTTAGAAATGTTTATACCTTTGGTCCCACATTTAGAGCAGAAAATTCAAATACTGTAAAACATGCTGCAGAATTTTGGATGATTGAACCTGAAATTTGCTTTGCAGATTTAAATGATGATATGGATTTAGCAGAAGAAATGCTTAAATATACATTCTCATATGTTTTAGAACATTGCAAAGAAGAAATGGAATTCTTCAATAACTTTGTAGATAAAGGATTATTAGAAAGACTAAACAATGTTATTCATTCTGACTTTGCTAGAATTTCTTATACAGATGCGATTAAAGAATTAGAAAAAGCAAATGATAAATTTGAATTTAAAGTATCTTGGGGTGTTGATTTACAAACAGAACATGAAAGATATCTTTGTGAACAAGTCTTTAAGAAACCTGTATTTGTAACAGATTACCCAATGGATATCAAAGCTTTTTATATGAAACAAAATCCTGATGGAAAAACAGTTGCAGCAGCTGACTTACTAGCTCCTGGAATTGGAGAAATTATTGGTGGTAGCCAAAGAGAAGAAGATTATGATAAACTAGTCGCAAGAATGAAAGAGCTAAACATGGATATTGATAGTTACAACTGGTATTTGGATTTAAGAAAATATGGTAGTTGTGATCATGCCGGTTTTGGCCTAGGTTTTGAAAGAGCCATTATGTATTTAACTGGTATGCAAAATATTCGTGATGTCATTCCATTCCCTAGAACACCTAAAAATTGTGAGTTTTAATGTCCAATTGGGGACGTTTCTGTTTGGGACATTTTTTGCAAACTATTAAATAAGAAGGATTGGATTTATTTTTTATTATAAATTATAAAAAAATATAGAATATAAAATTCTGAATAATTTTATATTCTATATTTTTTAGTTTATAAATTCAAGTTCTAATAAACATCTTTTCAATTATAATATTCCATAAAATGTCCCAAACAGAAACGTCCCCAATTGGACATATTTAATATTGTCTTCCCCAAACGACCATCTTTGTTGCTGGTTTACCACAACATACACAAGTATCCCCTAAATGTTCTTGTTCAAAAGGCATACATCTAGATGGTGCACCAGTTTCTTCTTTTACTTTATCTTCACATTCTTGACTTCCACACCACATAGTTTTTACAAATCCTTGATTTTCTTCTAAATTTTTCTTTAATTCTTCCATATTGTGTGCAATGGTTGTCTTTTCTTCCATTCTCTTTTTACATACTTCATACATAGATGTTTGAATATCTTTTAATAATTGGTCTAATTTCTCTTCGATCTCTTCTAATTTTACAGAAATCTTTTCTGAAGTATCTCTTCTAACTAAAACAGCTTCTCCATTTTCTATATCTCTAGGTCCCATTTCAATTCTAACTGGTACCCCTCTCATTTCCCAATCATTAAATTTATACCCTACTGAATAATTATCTCTATCGTCTAATTCCATTCTGAATTTTTTACTTAGTCTTTCTTTTAATTTATTCGCTTCTTCTAACACGCCTTCTTTTTGTTGTGCAATTGGTACAATGACTGCTTGAATTGGTGCAACAAGTGGTGGTAATTTTAATCCTCTATTATCTCCATGAGCCATAATAACTGCTCCAATTAGTCTTGTACTAATTCCCCATGATGTTTGATAAGCATATTCTTGTTCTCCATTTTTATTTTGGAATTTTACTTCAAATGGTTTTGTAAAGTTTTGACCAAAATAATGTGATGTTCCTCCTTGTAAAGCTCTACCATCATGCATTAATGTTTCTACTGTATAAGTTGCTTCTGCTCCTGCAAATTGTTCTTTTTTGGTTTTTTGTCCTTTTAAGACTGGTATTGCTAATAGATTTTCAATAACATCTGCATATACCTCCAACATATCCATTGTGAATTTTTTTGCTTCTTCAGCTGTTTCGTGAATTGTATGTCCTTCTTGCCATAAAAATTCTCTTGAACGTAAAAATGGTCTTGTTTCTTTTTCCCATCTTAATACACTACACCATTGATTATATAGAAATGGTAAATCCCTCCATGAACTTAACCATTTTGAATACATCGTAGAAAAGATTGTTTCAGAAGTAGGTCTTACACATAATCTTTCTTCTAGTTCTTCTCCTCCTCCAATAGTTACCCAAGCAACTTCTGGTGCAAATCCTTCTACATGATCTTTTTCCTTATTCAATAAACTTTCTGGTATTAATACTGGCATAGAAATATTTTTTACTCCATGCTCTTTAAACTTTTTGTCTGCATAATTTTGTATATTTTCCCATATTGCATATCCATATGGTCTAATAGCAATAAATCCTTTTACATCTGTATAATCTGCTAATTCTGCTTTCAATACAATGTCTGTATACCATTGTGGAAAATTTTCATCTATATTGGTAATATCTTTTACAAATTGTTTATCATTTTTCATATTTATCTCTCCTCATAATTATTTTTTTATTCTTGAAAATTGCTTATTCCTTCCCTTTCGGGCATTGGAGCCTCTTGTTTACTATGAGGTTTGTTGATTTCTTCTTCATGAATTGAATTTGTATTTTCTATATCACTATTTTCTTCATTTTCTACTAACTCATCAATAACAATTTGTTGATTACTATCTAATTTATATTTTGGCAATTCTGGCAACTCTTTTAATGAGCTATAACCAAACATTTTCAAGAACTCATCTGTTGTTTTGTATGACATTGGCTTTCCTGGCAAATCTGTCTTTCCTGCCTCTTCTATTAATCCATATTCTAACAATTTATATACGCAAGCATCTGCTGATACTCCTCTAATTGCTTCAATTTCTGCTCTCGTGATTCTAGGATTATATGCAATAATCGATAATGTTTCCATTGCTGCGGTTGACAAATTTGGTTTTGTTCGTTTATCTAGAATTGGATATATATATTCATATAGCTCTTTTTTGGTTGCTAATTGATAACCATCTTCTACTTGAATAATTTCTATTCCTCGATTATTTGCTTTATATTCTTCTTGCATAGTTTTGATAATTGTATGGATTTCTTCTTCATTTTTTTCTAAAACCAATATCAATTCACTATATTTTACAATTCTTCCTGCTGCAAATAATATGGCCTCAATAATTGCTTTTGATTTTTCTATTTCCATATACTCTCCTACTTTTTCTTGAATTTACTATATATTATGTCAAAAAAAGCTTGCTGTGTCAAGGGTTTTAAGAGATTTTATATAATCAAGCTGTTCAACTATTGTTATTTTTCAAGATTGAAGAAATCATTATTTTTTATGTATTGGTAAATATTCTGTGAAATAAATCTATAAATCTATAAATCTTTAAATTCCAATAATCCTAAAAAAATACTAAAACTTATATGATTTTTTCTTGCACTTTTTCATTTTATATGCTACTATTAAAAAAAATACTAAGGAGGTAATTCCTATGAGTGAAGATAAAAAAATAGAAATTGTATCAGGTGATGAAAACGATTTAGAAATATCTCCTGTGCATGACCATATTAGCCCTATAAAGCCTAAAAATACAGATGATAAGAAACCTAAAAATATTGTTATTCCTAAAGAGAAAAAGGATGATGACAAAAAATAGAAATCAATTCATCTTTAGTGCAATTCAGAATAAAATGCTGGAAAGGTATGAAAAATAATATATCAACCTTTCCAGCATTTTATTCTGAATTGTAACCATCTTTACAATGATTTAAAAGAAATGATTCAAAGGAACACATACTTTGACTATTTTTAAAAATCCTTGTATAATGATATTATGTTTATTTAATAATGAAAGGAACTTATTATATGAATACTCGATATATATCAAAACTAGAATTTAATAAGGTATTAGAAAATTTAAGCAAGTATTGCTCTACTGATTTAGGAAAAGAACTTGCTTTGAATTTACAAATATGTAATGAAGTTAACATTGTAAAGCAAAAATTATCTGAAACAGAGGAAGCTGTAAATTTAGTCTATAAAAATTCAATTCCTTCTTTTTATGATATCCAAGATATTCATATTTACTTAATCAATCTAGAAAGTTCTCAGAGTTTAACAATAAAAGGATTATTAGACTTGAATACCATTTTTCTATGTAGCAGAGATTTGAAAACTTATTTTTCAAAAGACTATATTGATAAAAATGATTTTCCAATTCTAGAAGGGTTATTTTCTAGCTTGTATACCAATGAAGGTGTTATCTCTAAAATTTCCTCTTCTATTATTGATGAAAATACCATAGATGATAAAGCTTCTCCAGAATTACAAAAAATCAGAAAGAAAATCAGAAACTTAGAACAAGATATTCGTTCTAAATTAAATTCGATGATTCACTCTTCATCTTTTTCTAAATATGTTCAAGAAAATGTAGTAACCATTCGAAATGACCGATTTGTAATTCCTATCAAAGAAGAATACAGAAGTCAAGTAAAAGGTTTTGTCCATGATGTTTCTAATGCTGGTTCTACCTTATTCATAGAACCTATTTCTATCTTTGAATTAAACAATGAAATTAATCAATTACGATTAGAGGAAGAAGTAGAAATCGAAAAAATATTACAACAATTAACTTCTCTTTTCTATCCATATATAGAAGATCTAAAAACAGATATGGAAGTCATTGGTACTTTAGACTTTATATTTGCAAAAGCAAAATATTCTAAAGCGATTTCAGGAATTACACCAATTATCAATACTAACAAAGAAATTCATCTAATCAATGCAAGACACCCTTTAATTGATAAAAATAAAGTAGTTCCCATTTCTATAGAACTTGGAAAAGATTTTTCTACATTACTAATTACTGGGCCTAATACAGGTGGAAAAACAGTTACTCTAAAAACGGTTGGACTTCTAACTTGCATGGCTTGTAGCGGCTTAAATATTCCAGCTGATGAAAAATCTAGTATATTTGTATTTGAGCATGTCTTTGCAGATATTGGTGATGACCAAAGTATTGCTGATTCTTTAAGTACATTTTCTTCTCATATGAGCAATATTGTGGATATCACAAAACATGCAAATGAAAATTCCTTAATTTTAGTAGATGAATTAGGTTCTGGAACAGATCCAGTAGAAGGTGCTAATTTAGCAATTTCTATATTAGACTATTTTAAAACAATCGGCTCTCTTACCATTGCAACTACACATTATCAAGAATTAAAAAAATATGCTATGACTACTTCTGGATTTGAAAATGCTTCTGTTGAATTTGATGTTGAAACATTATCTCCTACATATAAGCTATTAATTGGAGTACCTGGAAAAAGTAATGCTTTTGCAATTAGCCAAAAGTTAGGGTTAGATATATCTATTATTCAAAAAGCAAAAGATCTAATGTCTTCAAACGATATCACTTTTGAGGAACTTCTAAAAAATATCTATGATGATAAACAATTGATTGAAAAAGAAAAGGAAAGAATTTTAGCAGAATCTGAACAAATCAACATATTGAAAGAAAAATTGCAAAGAGAAAATTTTGAAAAAGAAAAGCAAGAAAAAGAAATCATTAATAATGCCAAAGTAAAAGCTAGAAATATCTTATTAGAAGCAAAAGAAGATGCTAATGAAATTATTAAAGAATTGTCAAATATAAAAGATTCTACAGAAATTAATACTTTGAGAAATTCTCTAAATGAAAAAATTAAAGACATAAAATTAGAACCAACTGTTTCTGAAAATATTTCTGATACCAATTCTCTTTCTAAAGAAGAAATTCACCCTGGGAAAGAAGTTTTTGTTCCTTCACTTAACCAAAATGGAATCATTCTGTCTCATGTTTCAAGAAACAATGAAGTGCAAGTACAAATTGGTAGTATGAAAATGAATTTAAATTTAAATGTTTTACAAAACCCTAAGAACACACATACTTCTAAAAACATCCATACTTCTTCACATGTCTCTAAAAGTAGAAATATAAAACCAGAAATTAATGTCATTGGCATGAATGTAGAAGAAGCTAATTTTGTGATTGATAAATTTTTAGATGATTGTGCTATTTCAAAATTAGAAACTGTTAGAATTATTCATGGTAAAGGTACAGGAAAACTAAAAAATGGAATTCATCAATTTTTAAAAACGAACTCTCATGTAAAATCATTCCGACTAGGTACTTTTGGCGAAGGTGAAATGGGTGTAACGGTTGTTACATTAAAGTAACTATCTATAAAAATGTAAAGATAACATAGTTTGCTTAATTAAAGCGAATATTATAAATATTTTTTGAAATTCTCGGCTACCCTACATTACGTTTAACAAATTCTAAAAAGAAAACCATAACAATACCCGGAAACAGGACCCTTTATGGTTTTCTTTTAAGAATTTATAAAACTATTTCGGTCGCATTCGAATTGCTCAAAAATTATTTATAATATTCGCTTTTTTAATAAATAAATTCAAACCATTATCTTTACTAGAGATAATTACACTTTATTTCTTTTTACTTTTATCTTTATTCTCTTCTAATTTCTTTTTAGATAAATCTTTTTCGAATTTAGTTGTTATTCCAAATAAAGTTAATAAATATACTAATATAACCATTGGAATTGTCAATCTTCCGATTGGTATTCTTGCAATTGCCATAACGCTAAATAATAAGATTTGAGCTAAAGCCATAATTCCTATACTTTTTGCAATTACTTTAGCTATACTTAATTTATAATAACGAATTCCTAAATAAATTAATACTACAATAGCTGCAATTGCAAATGGAACAATATATGGTTTTATGATATCTCTTCCTCTTGTATGTCCTATGTTTTCCACTGTTGTATCCTCTGCTGTTATTTCTGTTCCATATTTTTCATTGATTTTTGTTATTAAATTACTTTTTTGTTCATCTGATATAGAAGTGGTTGTAATAGAAACAGAATCTTCAAAAACTTCTACCTTTTGTATCATAACTTTTTGATTTCCAAATACTTCATCTGTTATTTGTCTAATATCTGATATATTAAATTCTGTTTTCAAATATAATTCTACTCTTTGTGTGTCTTGATATTTTAAATCAAAGTTAAATCCTTTTACAGCAATCATGACAATTCCTGCTATGATTACCAATGCAATTAATATAATTTTTAGTTGCTTACTTTTTATGAATTCTTTCATCTGTAAATACCTCCTATTTTTCTGCTTTTACTTTTAACATTGTTGCTGTAATCAAATAATTATATAAGGCAATTAAAGCAATTCCCCAGAACATTACCATTCCAAAACTACTAATCGTTGTCCAACTTATAAAACAAAATACAATTACTGATATGCAAATTGGCATTAGTTTCATAAAGAATTCTTTGTAGCTTTCTTTTATTCCTTCTTTTACAGTTTCTAATTTTTTATTATCTTCACTTTTCTTAATTGTTGATAATATTTTATTAATAAATATATAGTTTAATATAACCGTTACAATAATTCCGACAATTCCTTGAATAGATACACTAACATTTGTATATCGAATTACTAATAGATATAAACTAATTAATCCAATAAATGAAATTACTGATAACAAACCATTAACTTTATATCTAATAATAAATATAACAAGTCCTACTAGAAGCACAATTCCAACAGCTATAGCTAAATATTCAATATGTGTATTTGTTATGTCTGACAAAACATATTCATTTGATATGACATCATATTGTATTGGCAATTTTCCTGAATCTAATACACTTGCAATTGATGATGCCTGTGATATATTGTCTTGTAAAGTACCTACATCTGTTGTTGAACTTCCCATTGATAATTGTAATTTACCATTTTCTATTGGTTCATCAAAACTTGTTGTCATGATTTCTTCATCATCAATTTTTAATGTAATTTCTTTTGCTGTTGATTCTGTACTATCTTCAGTTGAAGTTGTATTGTCTGTTGTTGTGTTTTCATTTTCTGTATTTGTTGTATTTTCTGTAGTTGTATTAGTATCTTCTGATGTTGTATTCGTAGTATCTGTAGATTCTACATATGTGTTACTGATATTTTCTAATTTTTTAGTACCTTCTTTATTGAATTCAATATCTAAATACACAGTTGTTCCAGTTGATGTTGAAGAAGCTGATCCATACATAACATTTACTAATTTAATATCATTATTATCCATCAATACTTCTTTTGTTTCTGCGTCAATAATCTCAAATTTTCCAATAGTATTCATGTTACTTACAAAACTATCTGTACTTTCATTTTCTGGTATTTGAACTAAAATATCTCCTGTTTCATTATCTAGAGATATTTCATATTCTCCCACCCCTTGTGATTCTAATCTTTCAGCAATAATTTCTTTTGATTTTTCGTAATTTTCTACTGTTAAGACATCTTCACTATTATTTGGTACACTTTCTTTTGTATATCCATTTTCTGCTAATTGCTCATCTGTCATTTCTTCGTCTGTTTCTACTTCATTTCCATCAGCATCTTTTATAACATCTGTACTTTCTTTATTCACTGATAATCTTACATATCTAGCACCATCTAAATCCATATCTAATGCATAGTCCCTTACTTGGTTTTCCATTCTATTTTGTACTTGTGTATATACTCCAAAAAATGAAACCATTGTGATTAAGATAATTAATACAATCATTGTGATTATTTTTACTTTTTTCATTGTTCTCTTTCCTTTCATTACTTATAATAATTTTGTATTATTAATAATTAATTCAAACCAAATTTTTAAATATTTTGCTGCATATTTACTCATCATCGTTCTATCCATAAATATTTCGAAATAATCTAAAACTGGACATAATTTCGTATCTATTGTTAAATTAAATACAACTTTTCGTTCTTCAGCATTTAATTCCAAATTGGCATTGGTTACAGCATAATTTACTCTATCATGAATATCAAAAGTCGATAAATTTTTATTTGTTACTCTATCTCTGTGCACATCTGATTTATCCGCCAATATTAAAGCCGCTGATATATCACTCACTGCCGTTCCTGTTTTTTCATCATGATTTCCAATTGCCATCATAATTTCTGTTCTTTCTTCTACTGGCATTCCCATATCTTTCAATATATTAAATGCCATAATTGCTCCACTATGAGCATGATCCACTCGATTAACACAATTTCCAATATCATGCAAATATCCTGCAATTTTTGCAAGTTCAATCTTTCTTTCTGGATATCCTAATTTTTCTAAAATATCTCCTGCTCTTTTAGAAACAATAGAAATATGTCTGTGACTATGTTCTGTATATCCGAAGACCATCTAATTGCTTTTGTGCCCCTTGAATTAAGGCTTCTACTTCTTCATTTTTTCTAACATCTTCTAAAGTAATCATTCATATCCTCCTTATCGTTAGTCTTTATAGATTTTATATTAAATTAAAAAAAATATCAACTGTTTTTACTAATTATTCCAATATTTCCTTATGTAAAAAACACTATTATATTCTAAATATCATCATATAACCTTATTATTTACATATTTATGCCATTGTAGTATAATAGTTTAAAATTATATTATGAAAGAGAGAATTCTATGATAAACAATATACCAGAATTTTTATATCATCTTCTAATAGAACAATATGGAGAAAACTTAACAAATACTATCTTGGATGGTTATTCCAAGAAAAGACCTGTAACTCTAAGAGCGAATACTTTAAAAACAAGCATTACAGATATTAAATCTTTTTTTGATCATTTACATATCTCATATAAAGCAGTCAGTTGGTATAAAGATGCTTTAATTCTAGAAAATATATCAGAAGAGCAAATTAAAAATTTAGAAATCTATCAAAATGGAGAAATTTATTTACAAAGTTTATCTTCTATGATACCACCACTTGTCATATCTCCTAAAGAAAATGAAAACATTTTAGATATGGCTGCTGCTCCTGGTGGCAAAACAACTCAAATGCTAGCTCTTTCCCAAAATAAAGCATTTATTACTGCCTGTGAGAAAAATAAAATTCGAGCAGAAAGATTGCAATATAATTTGAATAAACAAGGCGCTAATAGAGTAAATGTGATGATAAAAGATGCAAGACAATTGGATGATTTCTTTTCTTTTGATAAAATTCTTTTAGATGCTCCATGTAGTGGTAGTGGTACACTTTCTATATTTGATAAAAAATTAGAATCTACTTTTACAGAGGATTTAGTGAATCGTTCTTCAAGAGTGCAAAATGATTTATTAAAAAAAGCCATTACTTTATTAAAACCTGGGCATGAAATGGTATATTCTACTTGTTCAATTTTGGCTAAGGAAAATGAAAACATTTTACAAAAATTTATAGATTTAAAACAAATACAAATTCTACCTATTGATGTATCTATTTTCACAAATGCTATTTTGTTACCTACTTCTATTGAAGGTACTTTGTGTATTGGCCCATCTGATTTGTATGAAGGTTTTTTTGTTGCTAAATTGAGAAAATTATAAGAATCCTAACCTTGTTGTATAAAAAAAAACCTACAAACTTTATAGTTCGTAAGTTGTTATCATTTGGAGCAGGTAGTGGGAATCGAACCCACGTCATCAGCTTGGAAGGCTGAGGTTCTACCATTGAACTACAC
The DNA here is from genome assembly GCA_944392665.1 of uncultured Clostridia bacterium. Lineage (GTDB taxonomy): Bacteria > Bacillota > Clostridia > TANB77 > CAG-508 > CAG-269. Next base: position 17,544 of record CALXXJ010000019.1, read on the forward strand.
CTGCATGACTCTTGACATTTATAAATTATAATGTTTTTTCTTCTTGTTGTCAATAGTTTTTTAAAATTTTTTTGAATTTTATCTACTTTTTTATTTACAAATTTCTTCAACTAATATACAATAAGTTTGTGAAAAAATCGCTTTTAAAATCATAAAAAAGTAAAAACTGGAAACAATAAGAAAAAATTTTGGAGGTAACAAATGAAGAATATAAATGAATTGAATTATAAAGATTTAAAATTTACTTGTAATCCAGATATCTTTAAATTTGAGACAACAGAAGAATTGGAATCTATTCAAGAAGGTATTGGACAAGATAGAGGAATAAAAGCTTTAGAATTTGGAATTCAAGTTGATGTAAAAGGATACAATTTATATCTAGAAGGTCCTAGTGGTGTAGGTAAAACTATGTATACAAAAAATTATCTAGAAAAAGTTGCAGCTAAAAAGAAAGTACCTTCTGATTGGTGTTATATATATAATTTTGAAAATCCAAATGAACCTATTGCTGTTGAATTACCTGCAGGTCAAGGAAAAGAATTTAAAGAAGCAATGGATGGCTTTATCAAAGAAATCAGAAAAGATATTCAGAAAACTTTCAATGCTGACGATTTTGAAAAAGAAAAAGCTTTAATTAAACAAGAATATGAAGCCAAAAGAGCTACTTTATTAGAAAAGTTAAATGCAGATGCAAAAAAATATAATTTTTCTGTAAAATCTGCACAAAATGGTATTTATATGACCCCTATTGTAGATGGTAAGCCAATAGAAGAAGAAGATTTTGATAAATTAGATGAAGCTATTAGACAAGAATATGAACAAAACTCTTTAATTGTACAAGAACAAATTATGAATGTGATTGGTCAAATAAAAGAAATTGAAAGACAATCTGATAAAAAAATATCTGAATGGCAATCAAATGTTGCTCTTTTAACTGTTAATGTGCATATTAATTATTTGAAATCAAAATATAAGAGAAATAAAAAAATCAATAAGTTCTTAACAGATGTCAAACAAGATGTATTAAAAAATATATCTACTTTCTTGGAAGATGAAACACATCCAAACCATATAGCAAATCAACAAAATCCAGTTACGAAAAAGCCAGATCCTACTCTAAATTATCGAGTTAACTTATTTGTTGATAATTCTACCCGTGAAGGTGCACCTGTTATTATGGATACTAACTATTCTTATCATAATATTTTTGGTTCCCTAGAATATGAAAACTATTATGGTTCTTTAAAAACAGACCATACCATGTTAAAAGCTGGGTTAATGCAAAAAGCAAATGGTGGATATATTATATTCCAAGCTAAAGATATTCTTTCAAATGGAATGTGTTATGAAGCTTTGAAAAAAGCTTTAAGAGTAAAAAATATAGGTATAGAAAATACGGCTGACCAACGTTCTTCTATGGTATTAGTTTCTTTAAAACCTGAACCAATTCCTTTAAATTTAAAAGTTATTTTAATAGGAAATGCAAACATTTATCAAACCTTATTAGCTATGGATTCTGACTTTAGAAAACTATTTAAAATAAAAGTAGAATTTGAAGATGATGCACCTATTACAGAAGACAATGCCAATAAATTAGCAAGAATTATTCATGGCTTTTGTGAACATGCAGAATTGCCTCATTTAGATAGAAATGCAATGGCTAGGCTTGTTGAATATGCCTCTAAGCTTGCTGGTAGCCATCATAAACTTTCTACACGTTTTGATGATTTAATCCAAGTTGTTGGTGAATCTGCCACATGGGCTAAATTATCTAAATCAAAAATCGTTACAGAAAAGTTTGTTCAAAAAGCTTTAGATGAAAGACTTAATAGAGTAAAAAAATATGATGCAAAATATCTAGAAATGATAAAAGAAAATTCTTTACTAATTAATACTTCTGGATTTGAAGTTGGTACTTTAAATGGATTAACTATTATGAATATGGGAGATTATAGCTTTGGAAAACCTGCCAAAATAACTGTTAATACGTATACAGGAAAAACTGGTGTTGTTAATATTGAAAGAGAAGTAGAAATCTCTGGTCCTTCTCATTCAAAAGGTGTTTTAATCCTTACAGGATATTTAGGAGAAATGTTTGCACAAGATATTCCTTTATGTTTAACCGCTAGCATTTGTTTTGAGCAATTATATAATGGTGTTGATGGAGACAGTGCTTCTAGTACAGAATTGTATGGACTACTTTCTAGTCTTTCTGGTATTCCAATCAACCAATCTATTGCTGTTACAGGTTCTGTAAATCAAAAAGGACAAATTCAACCAATTGGTGGTGTTAATGAAAAAATAGAAGGATTTTTCCAAATTTGTAAAATGCGTGGATTAACTGGTGAACACGGTGTTATGATTCCTATTCAAAATGTCGATAACTTACAATTATCTGACGAAATTATTGAAGCTGTAAAAAATAAACTATTTCATATTTATGCCATTTCAACTATTGAAGAAGGTATCGAAATTTTAACAGGGGTTCCTGCTGGAAAGAAAGATAAAAACGGAAAATTCCCTTCTGGTACTATTAATGATTTGGTTTATAAAAAATTAAAATCATATGCCAAAATAGATTCTTCTATTGAAAAATAGATAATGTCCCATTGGGGACGTTTCTGTTTAGGACATTTTGAGGGATGTTGGGGACAGACTCATTTTCCCTTTTTGATAGAATTAAAAAGAAAAATATAGAATATAAAAAAATGAAATGATTTTGCGTATCTAAATTTGAATTTAGAAATTCTAAAGAAAAACATGAGGACTGCTCATTTTGCTTACGATTTACAGCAACAATGAGAGAGGCGCATGTTTTTCTTGTAGAATTTCTATGAAAATTTAGCTTATACAAAATTGTTGAATGACTTTATATTCTATATTTTTCTAGTTTTTCTAATATTAAAAAAGGGAAAATGAGTCTGTCCCCAAAATCCCTCAAAATGTCCAACTGGAAACGTCCCAAATTGTCCCAAATAGAATAACAATGAATATTAAAATATATTTTGCAGATTAAATGAATATTTATCTTCGATATGATTTAATATATAAATTCCTTCATTAATTTCTTTTGTTGCATTATCGTATTCTTTTAACTTTATATAGGTTTTTGTATTTTCTAAATTTCTCGAAACTTTTTCAAGTTCCTCATGTTCTATATAATAAGCCAGCCTTGAAAACATTTCTTCCCATTCTTTATCAATCTCTTCTTCTTTTTTTACTATCTCTTCATGATTAATTTCTTCTTTATTCATTTCTTCTCTTAAATTTGCTAATTTTTCATTAATATTTTCAATTGAACTCCTACTATATCCTTGTGTAATTCCATTTCCTACCAATATTAAAATAAGTATCATTAAACAAATAACAAATTCTTTAACCATTTTCTCTTGTTTTTCCTTCCTTTTTCTGACAAAAAATTTGATTTTTTCCATCAATTGTCACTACCAACGCCTCTTCTGGTTTCATTTTAAAAGGTACTAGTTGTTTTTCTAACCATTTTTCATTTTTACCTAGCTTTTCTAAATTTTCATATAGTACTTTTCCATCAATGACTAAATCATATGGAATTCCTTCATATTCTGGTACAATTTGAAAATCTTCTGGAGTAGTTCCTCTTTTTTCTGGTTTTTGAATCACTGTTACTTCCCCACTCGTTTCTAATATAGCATATTCTACATCTCCTAAATTGAAAATGTTATTTCTTCTAAGTCTTTCTTGTAATTCATTGATGGTAAATCTTTCTTTTTTTAAAACCTTTTCATCAATTTTTCCTCTATAAATTAATATACTTGGTTTTCCACAAATGAATTTTCTTAAATTAATACTTTTTATATTAATAACAGAAATGACTAGATGCATTAACAATAATCCTAAGATTGGTACAATTCCATTAAATATAGGAATTCCGATTTCTGTCATTGGAATAGATGCTAAGTCTGCAATCATAATGGAAATAGCTAACTCAAATGGTTGCATTTGGCTAATTTCTCTTTTTCCCATTAGTCTCATCACAATTAATACAATTATGTATAAAACAATTGATCTAAAAAAAGTTATTAACATATAAACACCTTCATTTTTTTATTCATATGCTTATTTTTTACGTTTTTCACTCCTTTTATACTTCATTTTGAATAATTATTTTTTTTTTGTAAATACTATTTTTAGAACCTAAAAAAATACATGATGAATAATATTGTTTTGCATGATAAAAGATATAATTTTTTATTATGCAAAAAGACTAAGGAGGTTATCTATTATGTCAGAAGCAAGAGGAACCAATGCTAAAACAGGAACATCAACAATTTGGCAGATAGTTGGTAGATTAGTAACAGCTGCCATTGTATTAGCTGTCACTGCTTTTTTCACACCAGGTTTTAGTATTAATAATTTTGCTACACTTATTATAGCTGCTGTAGCTTTAAGTATTATAGACTATTTAATTGTTAAATTCACAGGGCTACATGCCAGTCCTTTTGGTAAAGGATTTGTAGGTTTTGCTCTAGCTGCAATTACTTTATATGTTATACAATTCTTTGTAGCTGGATATACTATATCATGGATGGCTGCTATAATAGGCGCTTTAATTTATGGTGTTGTTGATTATTTCCTTCCTGGAAATCAAACAATGCAATAATCGACAAAAAAGAACATTAGACGAAAATCTAATGTTCTTTTTCATATAAAAACTTTATTTCTTCTTCATTATATTCTTGAGCTATTCTGCTTTAGCAAATATAATTAACCTTTTGCTACTATCATCATTACAAGTTGATAATGTAATTTCTGGTATGCCTGCAGTATCTCTAGAATAGAAACTTGCATCTTCTGGAGTTGTTTCAAATTTATCGTAAATTCTGTAAGTCAATCTATTTTTTGAGTTATCTGTAACATATATAATGTCTCCTATATCTAATCTTTTATTATTAGAGAAGAATAATCCATTTCTATAGTTATGTCCTACAATAACTGAATTTCCTACTTGATTAATACCAGCTCCATATAAAAATGCTACTGAAGTCTCAAGTGAACTTTTATTTACTTTTTGTAATATTGGATAATGTAAGTCAATAGCTGGTATTTCGATTGTTCCCACTACATTGAATCCTTTATATGTTGGCATTTCATTTCCAGAAGATCCAGATACTGTATTTGTTCTTTCTATACTATCAATTGGGTTAGTTGCTGTTTCTGTAGTATTATCATCTGAAACTGTGTTGTTATCAGCAGCCTCCTTATCTACATCATTGGTATAGTTTTCAACAAATGCTAATGCATCATTTTCCACGAAATATTTATTATACCAATCATATCCTAAAAAGCCTAATAAACCTAATATTGCTACAATTACCACTATTAATATTACTGTTAATAATTTACTATATTTACTTTCAAACATATCTTTTACCTCCGTAAAATACTAAAATTACCACTACATATATTATATCATAAAACTCTAAAAAAGTACATAGTTTTTTCGTTATTTTATCCAGTTGTGTCCAATTGGGGACGTTTCTGTTTCGGACATTTTGAAGAATTTTGGGGACGGACTCATTTTTCCCTTTTTCGAATTTGATTAGAATAAAAAAATATAGAATATAAAAAAATGAAACGATTTTGCGTATCTAAATTTGAATTCAGAAATTCTAAAGAAAAACATGAGGACTGCTCATTTTGCTTAAGCTTTACAGCAACAATGAGAGAGGCTCATGTTTTTCTTGTAGAATTTCTATGAAAATTTAGCTTATACAAAATTGTTGAATGACTTTATATTCTATATTTTTCTTTTTAGTTCTATCAAAAAGGGAAAAACGAGTCCGTCCCTAAAATCCCTATTTTACATATTCATTTAATGGTTTTAATCTATAATTCAATTCTCCCATTTCTTCTGTTGGTACATATCCCGCTTTTGCATTTATCACATCAGGTATTCTGTTTACAACAGAAGCACAAGTTAATTCTACAGTAGATGGTCTATTAATAATTAACGTTGTGTTTGGTTCTCCTTCAATTGTCCATTCATTTTTGTCAAAATCTTCTTTTGAATATACCTTTCCTATACATTGTGTTTCTAATGTGATTCCCTCTTCTGTTTCAGTTGTTACAACTGCGCTCATTCCTGTTGCAGTTCCTGCTTTTACTGTCATTCCTAAAGTTGAAGATTCAATATCTTCTGTATGAGTTTGTGGCACCGTTTTTTGTGTTTGTGATTTTACAGTTAAACCTAATTTTGTACATAACCAACCATTTACATTCCACATATATGAAGGTAAATACTCTCCTTTATTGATTACTTCCTGTCTTTCTTCATCTGAAATTCTATCTAAAGATGCAACTTGTTTGTCAAATTCTTCTAATGTTAAACCTGCTCCATGTGCTTTTGCTAATGCAATACCGTAATCTTCTACATTATAACTTGAACTACCTTTTATTTTAGTAATTTTATGAGTTGATCCTGCAATACTTGAAATTAATTGTCCCCAATAAATATCTTGATATCCACTTCCTGTTATAGTACAATTCGTACTTTTCGCCATTTCATCTAATTTTTGAGTTACACCTGGATTAGAATTTTCAGGATAAAATGCTTCCTCACAAGTTGTTATTGCATTGATTCCATGTTTTGCACATAACATTAATGCTTCTTCTACATCTGCAATTAAACTCATAGTTGTTACAATCGCAATATCTGGTTTTACTTCTTTTATCATATTTTCAGCATCTTCTAAACTAACTACTTTTACGCCTTTATTTTCACATCCCATAATTTCTCCAATGTCTTTTCCTATTACATCTGGATTTACATCAATTGCACCTACAATTTCTGCACCTTTCTCATATACATATCTCATTGTATATATACTCATTTTTCCTGTACCATATTGTAATACTCTGATTTTTCTATCCAAAAAAATCACTCCTTTCCTTATATAAATTATTTACGCTTCATTTAATAATTATACAAGTTATTTGATATTTATGATGGCAAATGTCCATTTGAAAGAATTTTCACTTATTTGAATTTTTGAGAAATCGTAAAAATCATCAGTGCGAAAATTTCATTTTTTATGTTTAAGAGCAAAATTCATTTATGATATTTGCACATCTCTTTGAAGCCAATTTTAAATTTTCATCAAAGGTGGTTTCATTTCCTCCATTAGGAATATCAGATATGCATCGAATACTAATAAAAGGAATATCATCTAAATAACATACTTGTCCTACAGAAGCACATTCCATATCAACCACGTCTGCATTAAATTTAGCATTAATCTTATTTTTCATTTCTATTTGCGTACAAAAAATATCACCAGATGCAACAATTCCCAGTTTTATATGATATATTCTTTCTTCCATATTTTTTATCATATTTTCAAATGCAGATACTAATCCTCTATCACATATAATTTTATCACCCACACCTGTAATATATCCTTTACTATGCCCAAATGCTGTTATATCAAAATCATGTTGAACAACATGTTTGGCAATAACAACATCACCTATATTTAGTAAATAATTTACAGCTCCAGCTGCTCCCGCATTAATAACAAAATCTAAATCGAAATTATCAACTAAAATTTGTGTGGTTCTTGCTGCATTCACTTTTCCTATTCCACTTTTTATTAATACACAATTTCTCTTTTGTATTTTTCCTGTTATAAATCGTAAATTATAAATTTGTTTTACTTCTGTTTCTGTCATTAAATCTAATATTTCTTGCCTTTCTTCATCCATAGCAACAACAATGCCAATATACTTCATAGATATTCCTCCTTTCTTCAATACATAAACATTTTATCCTTGCTTCATATTTTATATGTATAACAAGTTTACGTTTTTTATACTGACATTATATTATACTTTTATTTTTTTTTCTACCCTAAAACAAAAAAAAGCGCATTATTATATAGATAATAACACGCTTTATATATAGAAACAAATTATTTTAATTCAATAACTGCTCCAACTTCTGCAAATTTAGCTTTTAATTCTTCTGCTTCTTCTTTAGAAACTCCTTCTTTAACTGTTTTTGGAGCTCCATCTACTAATTCTTTAGCTTCTTTTAATCCTAATCCTGTAGCATCTCTAACAACTTTGATAACTTTGATTTTTTGATCTCCTGCTTCTGCTAAAACAACATCATATGATGATTTTTCAGCTGCAGCTTCTCCTCCAGCTGCAGCTCCTGCTGCTGGTGCAGCTGCTGCTACTGCAGATACTCCATATTTTTCTTCTATAGCTTTTACTAAATCAGCTAATTCAACAACTGTTAAGCTGTCGATTTCTTCAATTAATTTTTCTATTTTTTCCATTTTAAAATCCTCCTAAATATTTTTTAGTGATATAAGTTCACCACTCTTATTTTATATATTTTATAATTCATTAAGCTTCAGCTGGTGCTTCTGCACTTTCAGCTCCTGCTTCTTTTTTAATTCTTACTTGATCAAGTGCAACTGCAACTTTTGAAATATTTCCAAGTAAAGCTCCAGCAAGCATTGATAATAATGTTTCTCTTGATGGTAATTTTGCTAATGTAATGATTTCTTCTGCTGTCATTACTTTACCTTCAATAACACCACCTTTGATTTTATAGTAATCATTATCTTTGCTAAATTTGTAAATTGCTTTTGCTGGTTCTAAGTAATCTTCATTACTCATGATAACTGCTGTTGGTCCTACTAGTTTATCGTCTAAACCTTCGATTCCACATTCAGCTAATGCTCTTCTTGTGATATTATTTTTGATAACTGTATATTTTGCATTTACATTTCTTAAATCTGTTCTTAAGTTTGTTACATCTGTTACATTGATTCCTCTGTAATCTGTTAAAAGTATGATTTTAGCTTCTTTCATTTCTGCTGCTAATTTTGATACTTCTTCTTTCTTTTGATTTAGTATTTTTTCACTTGCCATTTATTTTCACCTCCTATTAGATTATTTATATTAAAAATAAGGACCTGACACGACATAGCAATCAAAGATTGCAGCCCCAGTACCCCAGAACCTTGTTGTCCTTGACAATAAATAACACGCTTTATATCCATACCGAGGATATAAAGCGTGCATATATTTATGTATATACTTCTTTATACTAACCTCGGTAGGACTTATGATTGCCTACTGTCTTTGGCTAACAATTCTATTTTTGGTTAATAAATAAGCTTGGTCCCATTGTTTTAGCGATTGCTACACTTCTAATGTATTGACCTTTTGCTGCTGCTGGTTTAGCTTTAATGATTGCATTCATAACTGTTTCATAGTTTTCAGCTAATTTTTCAGCACCAAATGAAACTTTTCCAAAACCTAAGTGAATAATATTTGTTTTATCTAATCTATATTCTACTTTTCCTGATTTAATTTCATTAATTGCTTTTGTTACATCCATTGTAACTGTTCCTGATTTAGGGTTTGGCATTAATCCTTTTGGTCCTAATACTTTTCCTAATCTTCCTACAACACCCATCATATCTGGAGTTGCAACAACTACATCATAATCAAACCAGTTATCATTTTGGATTTTTGGTATTAATTCTTCTGCTCCAACATAATCAGCACCTGCTTTTTGAGCTTCTTCTGCTTTTGGTCCTTTTGCAAATACTAATACTTTTTGTGTTTTACCTGTACCATTTGGAAGTACAACTGTTCCTCTTACTTGTTGGTCAGCATGTTTTGAATCAACACCTAATTTAACATGTAATTCAACTGTTTCATCAAATTTTGCTTTTGGCATTTTTTCAATGATATCTAATGCTTCTTTGATATCATATTCTTTTGTTCTGTCAACTAATTTTACACTTTCTGCATATCTTTTTGACATTTTCATTTTCTTAACCTCCTTTGGTATTAACGAGCTATGCTCTCCCAATTAATTTATTATTTATATTTTTAAACCTTTATATTTTAAAACAAATCAAAAGTAGTATATTGTGCATTTTTTGTATGATTTGTCAAGATGAAGGCGTACGATGGTACGTCAAAGTTTGACAAATTATACAAAAATGTGCAAGATGCTGCTTTTCATTTGTTTTATTCTGTAACTACTACACCCATAGACCTAGCAGTACCTTCTACCATACTCATAGCTGTTTCTAATGATGCTGCATTTAAATCTGGCATTTTTTGTTCAGCAATTTCTTTTACTTGTGCTTTTGTTATTTTAGCAACTTTTTCTTTATTTGGTTTTCCTGAACCTTTTTGAATTTTAATTGCTTTTTTGATTAAAACTGCAACTGGTGGTACTTTTGTTATAAAATCAAATGATTTATCTTTATATACAGTAATAACAACTGGTATGATCATTCCAGGTTGATTTGCTGTTCTATCATTAAATTCTTTAACAAATTGCATAATATTAACACCACTTGAACCTAAAGCTGGACCTACTGGTGGAGCTGGTGTTGCTTTTCCTGCCTCTATTTGTAATTTAATAATATTTGTAACTTCTTTTTCTGCCATTGTAATGGCACCTCCTTCTATTATTGTCAGGGGACACATTTTAACTTTAAGTCATCACCACTTGGGCTAAGGTATTTTCCTTCCTTTTGCGAATTAATGATGACCTTTGCTTAAACTTGTCTCCATTTCTTTATTTTATTTTTTGAACTTGTGAGAATTCTAGTTCAACTGGTGTTTCTCTACCAAACATTGAAACTAAAACTTTTACCTTATGTTTCTCTTTATTAATTTCTTTTACTGTTCCTGTAAATCCTTCGAAAGGACCATTCATAACTTGTACTTGTTCATCAACATCATAATCAACATTGATAGAAACATCTTCAAATCCCATATTTCGAATTTCTTCTTCTGTTAATGGTATTGGATCTGTTCCTGAACCTACAAATCCTGTAACTCCTCTTGTATTTCTAACAATATACCAAGATTGTTCTGTTACAATCATTTTAATTAATACATATCCTGGAAAAACTTTTTTTAAATTTACTTTTCTTTTTCCATCTTTTATTTCAATTTGTTCTTCCATTGGAACAATAATATCAAAGAAATAATCTTCAAGTTCTCTATTTTTTATTGTCTTTTCTAAATCTTTTTTTACTTTGTTCTCATACCCAGAATATGTATGCACAACATACCATCTAGGCATCATATCATAATCCTTTTGAGACATATTAAAAGCCTCCTTAATTAAATTATTCTACACTATTTTCAGTAGTAGCTTGATTTTCATCTACTGTTTCATTTGCTGTATTTGTATCTGTTGCATTTTCAGTAGTTGCTGTATTATCACTATCTGTCGTTTCATTTGTTGTATTTTCTGTCGTATTACTACTATCTTCACTATCTGTAGATTCTATTGATTGAATAGATGATTTTATTTTATCTATTCCATATTTATTTAATGATTCAAAAGCCAAATCTAAAACAAAAACAATTAGTGTAGTAATTAGAACAATTGTAATAACAGCTATTGTATTATTAACTAACTGTTTTGGTGTTGGCCAGATTACTTTTTTTAATTCTGCTTTTAAACCTTTAAAAAAACTTTTTTTATTCTTGTTATCTTTGTTATTACTTTCTTTATTAGTAACTTTTTTCTCTTTTTTAGCCATTTTATATCCTCCTTAAAATAGCTTATCAACTATTTAGTCTCTTTGTGTGTTGTACGTTTTTTACAGAATTTGCAATATTTAACTAATTCTAATCTATCTGTATTATTTCTCTTGTTTTTTGTTGTTGTATAATTTCTTCTTTTACATTCTGTACACTCTAATGTTATATTTTCTCTTGGACCTTTTGCTGCCATTTAAATACACCTCCGAATTTTACATTACTTTTTTTAAACGATGTGAACGCATGTCCGTAATATACATACGCTTAAATATTTTACCACCTTTTCCTTGATATGTCAATGAATTTTTCCACTTTTTTAGAGAATTTTTTGAAATTTTTCCAATTACCATTTCATCTAAAAATTAGCCAAGAAAAAAGAAGAAATTTTTTTCTTTCTTCTTTTCAATTTATTTCTTTTTTCTTTTATTTTTCTTCTTTTTTTGAACAGAAAAACCAAATTTTCCTAGTTTTTTTCCTAATGCATAATAATGTCCATTTGCATAAGCAATTAAATCACATTTAGAAATATCAAAAGCACCTTTTTCATCTATATATTGTTTATCAGCATTAATTGCTAAAACATCTGCCACAAATACATGGTGACTTCCTATTTCTTGTATTTCTCTTACTTTACATTCTACAGAAACAGGACTTTCTTTTATCATTGGACATTTCACAAAATTTGCTTTTTCCTTAGTTAATTTCATTTCTTTAAATTTATCTACTTGAGCACCTGTTTTTACACCACACCAATCTGTTGCCCTCGCAAGATTTTTATTTGTCAAATTAATAACAAATTCTCCTTGTTCTTTTATTAAGTGATAAGAATATCTAGTAGGTCTAACTGCAATATATACAGTTGCTGGATTGGTATTTAAAATACCTGTCCAAGCAACAGTAATAATATTGGATTTTTCCATTGTCCCACAACTTACCATGACAACTGGCAAAGGATATAAAAAGGTCCCTGGTTTCCATGTTACTTTGCTCATTTTATCCTCCTAATTCTTGATCTACTTTTTTATGCTTTGCATCAGATTCTCCATAAACTTTCATAACAGCACTAATTTGTTCTTCATCATTAAAAGTTCTTTCATATCCTTGTTTGGTTTCTTCTATTTTTCCTATATATCCATGATTATATTTTGCACAAGCCTCTATACTTTCTTTTGAAAGCACTTTGTTTACTACTAAATCATAATATTCTGGATTTATTGGCTTTCCCGTATATTTGTCTATACTTAAATCAAATATAGAAAGATTTCCGTAAATATAATCTTGTTTTTCTTCACCATTTATTATTCTTTTTACGATATACTCACTAACATTTGACTTTAAAACTGATGAAAAGTTTGTATAGTCTATTCTTCCAGTTTCTGCAATTCTTATGATGTCATCATTTTCATCTTGTAATTCATGAAAAATAACATTTTTGCTATATCTTTTTAGGCGAGGAGGTTCTTTATCGTACAATACACTTTCATCATACCTCATACTACAATCATATTCTCGTTTCAACTTTTCATCCTGCATTTCTCTCATTCTTTTTTCTTTTATTTTATCAATTTTCGTATTATATTTTTCTCTTGATTCTCTGTCTTTAATTTGCTCATAAGCTTCTTCTATATCTCTAATTTCTAATTCTATCTTCTGTTTTTTACTAAAATTTGCACCTGTCATCCCTCTGTGAGCAAAATGTACTAAATTCTCTTTTTGCCTCCATAACATATCGTCTATATCTTCATCTTTTCTTCCAGAATCAGAGCAAACTGTTCTACTCGTTAATAAAATTTGATACGCATCTCTCTGTAATGGTAACTTAGGTTTTAACTCTGCTACTTGACTATCTAAAATCGCGTTATAAGTATTTCTCAAGTCTATGGTTCTTAACTTATTATATGCATGCTCTACTTCTTCTATTTGTCTTTCTATTCTTCTCCTTTCTTCCTCTGAACGCATTGGTGAATTCTTTTTTATTTCTAATAATTTAATAGTATGTTCTGCTTTTTCTTTTATAAATAAATTTTGTTCTTTTTCACTTCTTGCTTTACCCTCTATTGTAATTGCAACAGCTTGTCTACTTGTTCCTATAATTTTATATAAATCTTTTTCTTCCATACAACTTCCTCCTTGATACTAAATACAACTACATATTTTATTATACTATAAATTTCCATAAAAATCAAAAAGTTAGAAATTAATATACTATATAAATATACTAATTTCTAACTTTTATATATTAAATAAAAAAAAATCTAGCAACAACCTATCTTCCCAGCAGGGTAACCCACAAGTATTTTCGGCACACTTAGGCTTGACTTCTGTGTTCGGAATGGGAACAGGTATTACCCTAAATGTTATCGTCACTAGAAAATTATTGTATGCATAGCACACTCAAAAATACATAGATGAAAAATAAGTTTTAAGATTTTTTTCTCTCTTTTATTAAAATTGTGGTTAAGC
>CALXXJ010000020.1 GCA_944392665.1 uncultured Clostridia bacterium
TCAAAAATGAAATGCAAAAAATAAAAAAAGATTGTTGAACAAAATATTTTTTATATACTTTGTCAACAATCTGAAAACTTGTATACAAAAATGTATACAAGTTTTATTTTATTCTTGAAGTTCTTTTTTTAGAATTTCCAGAATGATTATTTATAGAGTTTAAATCTAATGGAGGTGGATTAAATTTAATCGATTGTCTAAATTGATTTCCATGATTGTTACCTGAATAGAAATGAGCAGTTCTCATATTTTGTTGAAAAAGTTGGGCAAAATGATACATATATTTATTAGCTCTATCTTTATTCTTAGGAATAATGATAATTCTGCCGTTTCTTTTTAGAAGCCACATAAGCTTTCATTTCATCTTTTACAGCTTGTGGGGAATCTTCCATAATTCCAATCATCATGTTGTCATCAATAGCTTGCTTAAACATGGGAATATCGTTTTCTCCATTACCAATACACATATATCCAAAAGTAGGTTGCAAAATAGAAACCATTAATTTTACAGCATTACCTTTATTAATGTTTTTATCAGCGACATCTAATCGATAATGTTCATAACTAGCATTTGGAAACTTAGTAGAACCCATATCACTCCAGAAGTTTAAATCTTCAACATAATTTGACATATCTTCCATTTGTGCTTTACTACCTGCTAATGTGATTTTTGTTATTTCTGGCATCATTTTTAATAAATTAGTGACATCTTCACCATATTTTACAGTAGAATTTTTTCTATAATAGTCTTGAACATCTGGATGATTAACTGCATAAATGAATTCGCCATCTGTTAATCGAACCATTTGAGGATTTCCACCTGCTTCAACAAAATTAGTGATAACTTGACTTACTTTTTGAGGATCTAAACTTTTTTTCATTAAAAATTGTTTCTGTTTTGTGGAATAGATATTTGCTCCATTATCACCAATTAATATTTCAGGAATTCGTAGGTTGTTTTCTTGTAAACTTTTATAAATATCTCCAACGGTTCTTCCGGTTATTGGAATGACCATGCCATTCATGGTAGAAATTAGTGTAAATACTTGGTTTAATTTTTTATCTTCTAAATTTAGCGTTCCATCTTTATCTGTAAAAATAATAAAAGCAGGTCGTTTTATTTGCAAAGCAGTATTCATAATTATCCTTCTTTCTTGTAACTCGTGTTATGAAGTGAAAAATCACTTCATAAATAAATATAATAAAAATGGGCTAATTAATTAAGCCCATATAAATTCCCATCAACCAAAAGTTTAGCTCTCTTAGCTGTTTTTGCATCAGCATGTAATGCATTTTCTAAGAAATCTGGATGATTAATTAAAAATTGTTTCATTGTTTCATCGGGATTTTCAAAGAATTTTTCTAGCATTTCTAATTGATTTTCATTAATAATTTTATTTTTATAAGCAGTTTCAAATAATGTATTATCAACATTAACCAAAGAAAAAGCTTTAACACCTTCAGCTTCAATTTTTTCTTTTCCACCTTGCATACGATCAACAACTACACAAGACCAGCACATTTGTCCACCAATATTCTTAATAGCAGGTATCCAAGCTCTAATATAGCTTGAAGCAACAGTTACTAAATCAGCAATATGTAATACTTTTTTGTTTTCAATATTACTTACAGTTTCTGATTTTTCAAATTTACTATTACTAACAACAGTTGATAAATCTTTATAAATTGAAATATGAGGTTTATCTAAAAGATAAGCAATCATATTTGAGAAGAACCAATCTCTTCTTTCACCACCAGAGATATAGTCTATTTCTTCTACATTTATATTTTTTGTAATATAGTCTTTCATTGTATCAATAACATTATGATAAATTTCATTTTCATTATATTGTTTTAACACTTTTCGGAATACTTTTTCTGGTAAACTTGCTTTATCTTTTAAACACTCATCGATAAAAGCTAATAATTCACTTGCATCTTTTTCACTTCCATAAACGAAATGGGTATTGATGAAGTATGGTCCTATTTTACCAGATGTATACCAAAATGGTTTGTTTTCTTCGCAAAATCTTACAGCTTTTGTTTCAAATAAATATGACATAATATCAGACATATAAAATTCCTCCTTAAATTTACTAGAAATATCATAATATAAAAAGGGGAATAAGTCAAGAGATGTTGAAAAATCGGGAAATCTGGAACGGATTCATTTTTGTCCAATTGGGGACGTTTCTGTTTGGGACATTTTGAGGGATTTGGGGGACGGACTCATTTTTCCCTTTTTTAAGATTTAATAGCTATACCATATGTAAACGCTAAAAGTAGAATAGTTTTTTATATATAATTAAATTTTATAGATGAATTTAATATATATTAATGCAGAAAAAAGGGAAAAATGAGTCCGTCCCCCAAATCCCTCAAAATGTCCCAAACAGAAACGTCCCCAATTGGACAATTTGGCAACTTCTCTTGACTTTTCAAGCATTTTTCTGTATAGTATTAAGAGATTAAGTTAAAGGAGGAGAATATGAAACATTTAATTGATATCAAAGATTTATCAGTAGAAGAGATTGACGAACTTATAAATGTAGCCAAAGACATTATGGCAAACAAAGAAAAATATGCCAAAAAATGCGAAGGAAAAAAATTAGCAACTTTATTTTATGAACCAAGTACAAGAACCAGATTAAGCTTTGAAGCTGCTATGTTAGATTTAGGAGGAAATGTATTAGGATTTTCTTCAGCCAATACAAGCTCTGCTTCAAAAGGAGAAACTGTTGAAGATACTGTTAGAATGGTAGGAGGATATGCAGATATTATCGCTATGAGACATCCAAAAGAAGGTGCTCCATTTGTTGCTTCTATGAAAGCAGAAGTACCAATTATTAATGCAGGTGATGGAGGTCATTGTCATCCAACACAAACATTAACAGATTTATTAACCATTCAATGTGAAAAACACAGATTATCTGATTTAACAGTAGGTATCTGTGGTGATTTAAAATTCGGAAGAACCGTTCATTCTTTAATTACAGCTATGTCAAGATATAGCAATATTAAAATCGTTTTAATTTCACCAGACGAACTAAAATTACCAGATTATGTAAAGACAGATGTGCTAGAAAAAAATCATATGAAATATGTAGAAACAAATAACATGGAAGAATATATGCCAGAGCTAGATATTTTGTATATGACAAGAGTACAACAAGAAAGATTCTTCAATGAAGAGGATTATATTAGATTAAAAGATTATTATATCTTAAATGAAGAAAAGTTAGAAAATGCTAAAAAAGATTTATGTATTATGCACCCATTACCAAGAGTCAATGAAATAGCAGTAGAAGTGGATGATGACCCAAGAGCATGCTATTTTAAACAAGCAAAATATGGTAAATTTATTAGAATGGCATTAATATTAAAATTATTAGAGATAAAATAACTAGAGATAAAATAACAATGAGATTGCTGTGATATAAAGATTAAAAATTGATTTTGAATTTGAAAAAGAAAGGAAAAGAAGTCAATGAATATAGATAGTATAAAAAATGGATATGTAATAGACCACATAGAAGCAGGAAAAAGTTTTGAAATATATAACTATTTAAATTTAGGAGAATTAGATACATCTGTTGCTATTATCAAAAATGCAAAAAGCAATAAGACAGGAAAAAAAGATATTATAAAGATTGATGAAAACTTAGATATCAATTTAGATATATTAGGATATTTAGATCCTAATATTACAGTGAATAAAATCAAAGATGGAAAAATTATAGAAAAATTTCATCCAGAACTTCCAGAAAAATTAGTAAATGTAGTGAAATGCAAAAATCCAAGATGTATTACATCAATTGAACAAGAATTACCACATATCTGTGAATTAACAGATAGAGAGCATGTAGTATATAGATGTAAATATTGCGAGGAACAAGTAAATAGATAAGAAAAGCATTCTATACAATGAGAATAAAAAATTAAAAAATGGGAAAAGGAGATATGCAGATGAAATTATTATTAAAAAATGGACATGTAATAGATTATAAAAATAAACTAGACGACAAATATGATATCTTAATAGAAGATGGTAAAATTGTAAAAGTGGAAAAAAATATAAATGAAGCAGTGGATAAAGAAATAGACTGTACCAATTTAAATATCATACCAGGTATGATAGATATCCATTGTCACTTAAGAGAACCAGGAGGAGAACATAAAGAAACAATTGAAACTGGTTCAAAAAGTGCTGTTGCAGGTGGATTTACAACAATTTGTCCAATGCCAAATACAAAACCAACACCAGATAATGTAGAAACATTAACATATATCATAAATGAAGCCAAAAGGGTAAATCTATGTAATGTATTACCATATGCCTCTGTAAGTAAAGGAGAAAAAGGAGAAGAATTAGTTGACTTTGAAGAATTAAGAAAAGCAGGAGCCATTGCATTTTCTGATGATGGTATGCCAGTAGTTAACAGTAGAATGATGAGACAAGCTATGATAGAAGCAGATAAATTAGGAACATATGTCGCATCACATTGTGAGGAAAAATCTGTATCTGCAGGTGCAATAAATGCAGGACTTGTTGCAGATAAATTGGGAGTACAAGGTGTATTGCCAGAAGCAGAAGAAATTATGGCAGCAAGAGAAATTGTTATCTCAGAAACAAATGGTGTAAGAGGACATATTTGTCATATTAGTACTAAAACAAGTAAAGATATGATAAGAGATGCTAAAAAAAGAGGAGTCAAAATTACTTGTGAAACTTGCCCACATTATTTTACATTCACAGTAGATGAAGTATTAAAATCAGGAACCAATGCAAAAATGAATCCACCTTTAAGAGAAGAAAAAGATAGACAAGCCATTATCGAAGGATTAAAAGAAGGAACGATTGATTGTATCATTACAGACCATGCACCACATGCAGAATCAGAAAAAGATGTAGAACTATCAAAAGCACCAAATGGAATTATTGGATTTGAAACAGCACTTCCAGCTGAAATTATGAATTTAGTAGACCCAGGATATATTGATTATCTAAATCTAGTAAGACTTACTTCATATACACCATCTAAATTATTACATATCGATAATGAAAGAGGAAGTATAGAAGCAGGAAAAATGGCTGATATCACTATATTTGACCCCAATGAAGAATATGTATATACAAAAGAAATGATTGTTTCTAAATCAAAAAATAGTCCATTTATCGGAAAAACATTAAAAGGAAAAGTAAAATATACAATTGTAAATGGAAGAGTTGTATATGAAGGTTAAAAAGGGATTTTGGGGACGGACTCAAAAATCCCTAAAATTCAAATTTTAATATTAAGAACGTGCCAAATTGTTCAAAAATTGAACGATTTGACCTGTCCCCAATGTTCAAAAAATGAACAAAAGGGACAGACCTATTTGAAAAATTTGATTTGTATTTAATATAAAAGAAAAGGAGAGAGAACCTTGGAATCAGTATTTATACAATATCCAAAATGTTCTACTTGCAAAAAAGCAAAACAATGGTTAGAAAAAAACAATATCTCATTCCAAGATAGAAATATTGTTTTAGAAACCCCAACGAAAAAAGAATTAGAAACATGGATTAAAGAAAGTGGATATGAAATAAAGAAATTTTTTAACACAAGTCGGGTTAAAATATAAAGAATTGAATTTAAAAGAAAAGTTACCAACAATGTCTGATAAAGAAAAAATAACATTATTAGCATCTGATGGTATGTTAATTAAAAGACCATTATTGATAACGCAAAAGAAAATATATGTTGGATTTAAAGAAAAAGAATGGGAAGAATTGCTAACAAAATAACTTTTTAATACCAAAAATATAAAATAACATTATGATATAGATAGAAAGGGATGAAATAAAGATGATAAATGCAATGGACAAATTAATCGATAAAATCAAAGAAACCAATAATCCAACAGTTATTGGTTTAGATCCTAGATATGAAATGATACCAGAATGTATTAGAAATAAATATGAAGAAAACTTAGAAGGAGTTGCGAAAGCAATTGTAGAATTTAATAAAGCATTAATCGATGCAACATGTGATATTATACCAGCTGTAAAACCACAAATTGCATTTTATGAAATGTATGGATTAGAAGGAATGAAGGCTTTTGAAGAAACTTGTAAATATGCAAAAGAAAAAGGAATGGTTGTCATAGCAGATATCAAAAGAGGAGATATTGGAAGTACTGCAAAAGCGTATTCAAATGCTTTCTTAGGAAAAACAAAAATAGGAGAAAAAGAGGAAAGCATTTATGATGTGGATTTTGTAACAGTAAATCCGTATTTAGGAATTGATGGAGTTAAACCATTCATAGAAGATGCACAAAAATATGGAAAAGGTGTATTTATCCTTGATAAAACATCAAATCCATCTTCTGGAGAATTACAAGACTTGAAACTAGAAACAGGTGAAGAAGTATACACAAAAGTTGCAAAACTTGTGGAAGAATGGGGAAAAGATTTAATAGGAAAATATGGATATAGTAGTATTTCAACAGTGGTAGGAGCTACATATCCAAAACAATTACAAGATTTAAGAAAATTAGCACCACATACCTTTTTCTTAATACCAGGTTATGGAGCACAAGGAGGAAAAGCAGAAGATATAGCTTTAGGATTTGATGAAAACGGAATTGGTGGAATTGTCAATAGTTCTAGAGGATTAATGTGTGCATATAAATCTGATCTATGGAAAGATAAATATGCAGAAGAGGATTTTGTAAAAGCAACAAGAGCAGAGGCAATTCGAATGAGAGATGAATTAAATCAAGCTATAAAATAGAAAAGAGTAGAAGTATTATCATGGGAAGAAGTGAAAAATATGAAACCAGGTAAGGATTATATAGGTGTAGGCTGTCGGAGCATTTATCATGAATGAAAAAGGACAATTGTTATTACAACAAAGAAACAAAGAACCAGAAAAAGGGTATTGGAGTATACCAGGCGGAAAATTAGAATGGATGGAAACTTTTGAAGATGCAGTCAAAAGAGAAGTAAAAGAAGAATGTGGCGTGGATATAAAAGTAGAAAAACTATTAGGAATTTGTGACCATATTGTTGAAAAAGAAAACCAACATTGGGTATCCCCAAGCTTTTTGTGTAAAATCACAGAAGGAGAACCTAAAATTATGGAACCAACAAAACACATAGATATGCAATGGTTTGACTTATATACATTACCAGAGAATTTAACAATCACAACGAAACATGCAGTGAGAGCTTATACAAAAACACATGTTAATGAAAAACAAAAATAGATTAAAGGAGGTAAAACATGCCAAATCAAGTATTAGCAAAGTTAGTACAAAAAGAAGAAATCATTAAAGGAATCTATAAATTTAGTGTAAAAGCAAGTGAAATTGTAGAAGATGCGAAACCAGGAAATTTTATCGAAATCAGAGTAACAGACCAAGTAGAACCATTTTTAAGAAGACCAATTAGTATCTATAATTTAGATAGAAAAAATGGAATTCTAGAATTTATTTTCCAAGTAAAAGGAAAAGGAACAGAGTTATTATCTAGAAAAGAAATTGGAGATAAAATTGATATTATAGGACCATTGGGATATGGAACATTTAAAACAGATAAATATAACAAATTAGCAGTTATCGGAGGAGGAATTGGAATATTCCCATTATATGAACTTTCTAAAGAAGCAAAAGCTGAGAAAAAAGAAGTACATTGCTATTTAGGATTTAGAAATAAAGATTTTGTTATGTTAGAAAAAGAATTTGAAGAAGTAACAGATAATTTAGTTATTACGACAGATGATGGAAGTTATAAAAATAAAGGATTTGCCATTGACTATTTAATGGAAGATATGCAAAAAGAACAATATGATTGTATCTATGCTTGTGGACCGCTTCCTATGTTAAAAGCTGTTCAAAAATATGCAAATGAAAATAACATTGAATGTCAAATATCTTTAGAAGAAAAAATGGGGTGTGGATTAGGTGTATGTTTAGGTTGTGCAGTAAAAACAGCTAAAAGTCCAAAAGATGCACCAGAATATTTCCATGTTTGTAAAGGTGGACCAGTGTTCAATAGCAGAGATGTAGAGATTTAGTTCCAAGGTAAAGACAAAGAAAAAATTTTAGATTCAACCCAAATATGATTTTTATAAATTCTGAATGAAAGAGGAAAAAATAAAATGCCAGGATTTACCATACATATTGCCATAGCAAAAGAATATGCAAAAAAACACGAAAAAGAAATAAAAAACATAGATGAATTTATAGAAGGGACGATTGCTCCAGACTATATTCCAATAGAAAACAAAAACATTAGCAAGAGTGAAACACATTATGGGATTTGGGGAGATTGGACAAAAGACAATCAAGAAATTCATTTAGATGTATTTTTGAAAGATGTAAAAGTAGATTTAAGCAGAGATTATTGGAAAGGATATTTTATCCATTTATTAGCAGATGATTATTTTGATAGAATCTATTTTAGACAAGAAGCAAAACAAGCAAAAGAAAATCAAGATACATTTCATAATGATTATGATTGTTTAAATACAGAAATTATAAAAAGATATCATGTAGAACCTATGGAAAAAATAAAAAAATATATGAAGAAAATAGAAGATAAACCTAAATATTTGCAACTAGAAAAAATTATACAATTTATTGAGGAAATATCCAATATAAATTTAGAACGACAAGTAGAAATAATAAAATAAAAAGGAATGGAAGGAATTCTTTTCCAAATAAGTAAGAAGGGAATGAAAAAGTATGAATACGAAAGTGAATTTTGCAGGAATTGAAATGAAAAATCCAGTAACCGTTGCATCTGGTACTTTTGGATATGGAAGAGAATATGCAGATTTTTTCGATTTGGGAAAATTAGGAGCCATTATCACAAAAGGGACTTCTTTAAGACCCAAAAGTGGAAATAAACCATCAAGAGTATGTGAAACACCAAGTGGAATGCTAAATAGTATAGGACTTCAAAATCCAGGAGTAGAATATTTTGCAAACAATGATTTACCATTTTTAAGAAAATTTGATACAAAAATCATTGTCAATGCATGTGGAAGTTCAATTGATGAATATGTAGAATTATGTAAGATATTAAATAATTTAGACATTGATGGTGTAGAATTAAACTTATCTTGCCCAAATGTTAAAGAAGGTTGTATGGCATTTGGAAACACCTATGAAGGTGTCAAAAAAGTAACAAGTGAGGTAAGAAAAGTATTAGACAAACCATTAATTGTAAAATTAACACCAAATGTAACAGATATTGCGGGAATTGCAAAAGGTGTAGAAGATGGTGGAGCAGATGCAGTATCTCTAATCAATACATTATTGGCCATGAAAATTGATATTTATAAAAGAAGACCAGTTCTTGCCAATAATACAGGTGGATTATCAGGACCAGCGATTAGACCAGTTGCTGTTAGAATGGTATATCAAGTAGCACAAGCAGTGAATATTCCTATTATGGGATTAGGAGGAATTGTATCAGGAGAAGATGCTATTGAATTTATGCTAGCAGGAGCAACAACCGTTTCAATCGGTGCTGGTAACTTCATAGATCCATATACAAGTGTGAAAGTTGTTGAAGGAATTGAAGAATATATGAGAACATGTAATATAGACGATATTAACGATATTATTGGAAAAGTAGAAATGAATTAGAAAATATACATGAATAAAAGGGGATTATATGAAAAAATCAAAAAAAATTATTATTACAATTCTTTCAATTATATGTATCATATTAATAGTAATTATAGGATATAAAATATATGAATATTGTACGGAATTTCACTTAGATAATGCTAATAAGTATTTAGTGAATACTAATAATCAATCAATAGGAGGAAATACAGATAATATATATTATGGCGTTGATTTAGAAAAAGCAAAAGTTACCAAATATGAGGAATTTGTTAGTACAGGAATAAGTATAAGAATTATCCATAATCAAAATTTATCAGAAAATGAAGTAAATGAATTGAATGTATTACTTAGTAATGAAACATTAGAAGAATATAATGAAGAAAATATTAAGGATAAAGAAGAAAGTGCTAAAAGAAATACTGGACAAGGAATTAGTCCAGAAGATATTGCATATTCGACTTGTTATACAGTTGAAAATATGAATTATGGAGAAATAGATGTATATGGTTCTAGTTTTCAAGAAGAATTTTTAGATATAGTAGAAAATTAGTAAAAAATGATAATATGAAACTAAAATTTTATAGTAAAATAGGAAAGAATACTTGAAAAGTATTCTTTTTTGGTATAGAATAAGAAAGGTCGAGCAAGACTAAAAAATAAAAGTCAAAGACTTTTAAATATAAAGGAGGAATTTTTATGTCAGTAAAACTAGGAATTAACGGTTTTGGAAGAATTGGAAAATTATCATTCCAAGCAGCATTAGCAAAAGAAGGAGTAGAGGTTGTAGCAGTAAACGATCCATTTGTTGCAGCAGACTATATGGCATATATGACAAAATATGATACAGTACACGGAAGATTCAATGGAACAATAGAAGAAAAAGATGGAAATTTAGTAGTAAATGGAAAAGAAATAAAAGTATATAATGAAATGGATCCACACAATATCCCATGGGGAGAATTAGGTGTTGAATATGTATTAGAATGTTCAGGAGTATTTACAACAATGGAAAAAGCACAAGCACACTTAGATGCAGGAGCAAAACAAGTTGTTATCAGTGCTCCATCAAAAGATGCACCAATGTTTGTTATGGGAGTTAACAATACAGAATATAAACCAGAAATGAATATCGTATCAAATGCATCATGTACAACAAACTGTTTAGCACCACTTGCTAAAGTTATCAATGATAAATTTGGTATTACAGAAGGATTAATGACAACAGTACATGCAACAACAGCAACACAAAAAACAGTTGATGGAGCTTCTAAAAAAGATTGGAGAGGTGGTAGAGCAGCAGCTGCAAATATTATCCCATCTTCAACAGGAGCTGCAAAAGCAGTTGGAAAAGTTATCCCTTCATTAAATGGAAAATTAACAGGTATGTCATTCAGAGTACCAACAGTTGATGTTTCAGTTGTTGACTTAACATGTAATTTAGCAAAACCAACAACATATGAAGAAATTTGTAAAGCTATGAAAGAAGCTTCTGAAAATGAATTCAAAGGAATCATCGAATATACAGATGAACCAGTTGTTTCTTCAGACTTCATTTCAGATCCACATACATCAATCTTTGATGCTTCAGCTGGAATCATGTTAACAGATACATTTGTAAAATTAGTAGCTTGGTATGACAATGAATGGGGATATTCAAACAAATTAGTAGACTTAGCTTGCTATATTGCATCTGTAAAATAATAAACAATTAATAAATAATAAAAGATAACTTCTTTAATTTTAGATTAAAGAAGTTATTTTTGTATATAATAATAAAAAATGATAAGAGAAAAAATTATTGATTTTACTACTTGAAAACTGGAAAAAAATGCTATACAATAGAACTGTTGAGAAAGAGAACTGCATATTATTATTTCATGCAGTAAGAAAAGGAGGAATTCATTATGAATAAGAAAACAGTAAAAGATATTGATTTGAAAGGAAAAAAAGTATTTGTAAGATGCGACTTTAATGTACCAATGGACGAAAATCAAAATATAACAGATAATACAAGGATTGTAGCAGCATTACCAACAATTAAATATTTATTAGAACAAAATTGTAAATTAGTACTAGCATCACATTTAGGAAGACCAAAGGGAGAATTTAAACCTGAATTTTCATTAGCACCTGTTGCTAAAGAATTATCAAAATTATTAGGACAAGAAGTGATTATGGCAAAAGATGTTATAGGTGAAGATGCTTGTGAGAAAGCTGCTAACTTAAAAGAAGGAGAAATCTTATTACTTGAAAATGTAAGATTCCATAAAGAAGAAACAGACAATGATCCTGAATTTTGTAAAAAATTAGCTTCAATGGCAGAAGTATATGTAAATGACGCTTTCGGAACAGCTCATAGAGCACATGCTTCAACAACAGGAATTGCTAGTTACTTACCAGCAGTATCAGGATTTTTAATTGAAAAAGAATTACAATTCTTAGGAAATGCTGTAAACAATCCAGAAAGACCATTTGTTGCTATTTTAGGTGGAGCAAAAGTTTCTGATAAAATTGGTGTTATTGATAGTTTATTAGAAAAAGTAGATACATTAATGATTGGTGGAGGAATGGCATATACATTCTTCAAAGCACAAGGATATGAAGTAGGAAATTCAATTTGCGAAATGGATAAATTAGACTTAGCAAAAGAAGCTATGGAAAAAGCAAAACAAAAAGGTGTTAAATTCATGCTTCCAGTAGATACAAAAGTAGGTAAAGAATTTAAACCAGATACAGAAAGCAAAATTGTAAGTTATACAGAAATTCCAGCAGATTGGGAAGGATTTGATATTGGACCAGAAACTATAAAAATGTTTGAAGATGAATTAAGAAAAGCAAAAACAGTTGTATGGAATGGACCTTTAGGATTATTTGAATTTGATCAATTTGCTATTGGAACAAATGCGATTGCAAAAGTATTATCAGAAATTGATGCTACAACAATTATTGGTGGTGGAGATTCAGCAGCTGCTGTTAAGAAAGCAGGATTAGAAGATAAAATGACACATATTTCAACAGGTGGAGGAGCTTCCCTAGAATTCTTAGAGGGAAAGAAATTACCAGGAATTGAAGCTTTAATGGATAAATAGAATATAAAAGAGGAACATCGTTTCCTCTTTATTAATTATAAGAGAATGTAAATGTTTATAATATTAAATTAATTGCACACGAATTTCATGCAGAAATTAGTTATCTGGATAAATTTGAATTTATAAAAATATAAAAAGTGAGGAGAAAAAATGGAAAAAATTCAATATATTACATACATTCCAGCAGGAAATGATACAGCATTTGTATTAAAAAGAGGTTATACACCAGAACAAAAGAAAAAAATCAATGATACTATCATGCAAAAAGAAAGTAATATAGAGCAAGTGGGATTTGTAGAATTGGGAAAAGAACCAGAATTAGAAATGGCTGGTGGAGAATTTTGCGGAAATGCTACAAGAAGTGCGGCATATTATTATTTAAAAGGACAGGCAGGAGAATTATTATTAAAAGTAAATGGAAAAGATTATGTAATGGCAGGTGTTAATGAAAAGGGAGAGGCGTATTGTGAAATTCCTTTATATAAAGGAAATGACAGCATGTTTGAAATAAAAGAAGAAGGAATTTATCAAGTTAGAATGCAGGGGATGGTAACAATTGTCATAGAAGAAGATAAAGCAGAACCATATTTAGAGCATAAAGAAACAATAAAAGAGGAAGCTAAAAAAATAATAGAAAAATATGATTTGATAAATGAAGAAGCTGTAGGAATCATGTTTTTGGAAAAAGAAGACAACATGTTGAAAATCAATCCAGTTGTATGGGTAAATGCTATTGATACTATGTTTTATGAAACTGCTTGTGGTTCAGGAACAACAGGCTTAGGAATTGTAAAAGCAGTGAAAGAAAATCGTAATCAAATGTTAGAAATTAAACAACCATCAGGAGAGAGTATAAAAATTAAAATAGAAATGGAAAATAGTCAAATACAAAAAGCAGTAATATCAGGAAAAATAAAAACAGATGGAAAAATAAAAGAAATAGAAATCATTTAGTAAATCACACAAAAACAAGGAGAATACTTGAAAAGTATTCTCTTTTGTTATACAATAGTACTGTCCGTAGTGGCGTATAATAATGTTATATTCACAAAAGAATTAAAAAGGCATTATTATATATATAAAGGAGGAATTTTTTATGAGAAAAAAAGTAATTGCAGGAAATTGGAAAATGAATATGCTTCCAGACGAGACGATTAAATATATTGAGGATTTATCAAAATTAGTAGGTGAAACACAAAATGAAGTGATTTTATGTGTTCCATTTACTGATTTATTTTATGCCTTATTAACTGCACAAAATACAAATATCAAAATAGGTGCACAAAATATCCATTTTGAAGAAAAAGGTGCTTACACAGGAGAAGTATCAGCAAAAATGTTAAAATCAATTAATGTAGAATATGTCATTATTGGACATTCAGAAAGAAGACAATATTTTAATGAAACAGATGAAAGTGTAAATAAAAAAATAAAAGCAGCATTTGCAAATGGATTAAAACCAATTGTATGTGTTGGAGAAACATTGGAACAAAGAGAAGCTGGAAAAACAGCAGAAGTCATCACAAAACAAACAGAACTAGCATTAGAAGGATTAACGCAAGAACAAGTAGAAAATACAATTATTGCTTATGAACCAATTTGGGCAATTGGAACAGGAAAAACTGCAACAAGTGAAGATGCTAATAACTCAATCAAGGATATCCGTAAGAAAATTGCTGAAATTTATGGACAAAATGTAGCAGATAGCGTTATAATACAATATGGTGGAAGTGTAAAATCTAAAAATGCAAAAGAACTATTCACCATGTCTGATATAGATGGAGGATTAGTTGGTGGAGCAAGTTTAGATCCAGAAGAATTTTCAAAGATTGTTAACTTTGACAAAGAAGCTTAATTTATTATATGCGAAAAATCTTATATAAAATGTATAAGAGTAAGATAACAGTCGATTGTTTATACAGCAAAACACTTTAAATCTTAAAGAAAAGGATGGTAGATTATGAAAGATAAATTGACAATGCTAATGATATTAGATGGTTTTGGAGATAATCCAAATAAAGATGGAAATGCTATTAAATTAGCTAAAACACCAAATATTGATAAACTAATGAAAAAATATCCAAATACAGAAATCTATACAAGTGGATTACATGTTGGATTGCCAGAAGGACAAATGGGAAATTCAGAAGTAGGACACACCAATATTGGAGCAGGAAGAATTGTGTATCAAGAATTAACTAGAATTACGAAATCAATAGAAGATGGAGATTTCTTCTCAAATCCAGAATTTATTGCAGCTATAGAAAATTGTAAGAAATACAACTCTAAATTACATATTTTAGGATTAGTGTCAGACGGAGGAGTACATAGTCATAATCGTCATCTATATGGATTATTAGAAATGGCTAAAAGAAGAGATTTTGAAAATGTATATGTGCATTGTTTCTTAGATGGAAGAGATACACCACCAGCATCTGCTGAAGGATATATTGTAAAACTAGAAGAAAAAATGAAAGAAAAAAATGTAGGAAAAATTGCAAGCTTATCAGGTAGATTCTATGCAATGGATAGAGATAAAAGATGGGAAAGAGTTCAAAAATGCTATAATGCACTTGTAAATGGTGAAGGTATAAAAGCGGGCAGTAGCGTAAAAGCAATTGAAGATTCTTATCAAAAAGAAGTATTCGATGAATTTGTTGAACCAACTGTTATTTGTAATGGGGAAGAACCAATTGCAAAAATTGAGAAAAATGATTCTGTTATTTTCTTTAACTTTAGACCAGATAGAGCAAGAGAGATTACAAGAGCATTAGTAGATCCAGAGTTTGATGGATTTGAAACAAAGAAAGATCTAAATCTATATTATGTATGTTTCACAAGTTATGATGAAACAATGCCAAATGTGCATATTGCATTCAAAAAAGAAGCTTTACACAATACATTTGGAGAATATATTAGTAAATTAGGATATACACAATTAAGAATTGCAGAAACAGAAAAATATGCGCATGTTACTTTCTTCTTTAACGGTGGAGAAGAAAAACAATATCCAGGAGAAGATAGAATATTAGTACCATCTCCAAAAGTAGAAACATATGATATGAAACCTGAAATGAGTGCATATGAAGTAACAGATAAGGTGTTAGAAGCCATTCAAAGTGATAAATATGATAGTATCATATTAAATTATGCGAATACAGATATGGTAGGACATACAGGAAGTTTAGAAGCTGCTATAAAAGCAGTTGAAGCTGTAGATGAATGTGTAGGAAAAGTTGTAAGTTTAGTAGAAGAAAAACAAGGGAATCTAATTATTACAGCAGACCATGGAAATGCTGAGCAAATGATAGATTACAAGACAGGGGAACCACATACAGCACATACAACAAATCCTGTACCAATTGTATTAGTAACACCAGATACAACATTAAAATTAAAATCAGGCGGAAAATTAGCAGATTTAGCACCAACTATGCTTGATCTAATGCATTTAGACAAACCAGAGGAAATGACAGGAGAAAGTTTATTAGATAAGGAATAAAAGGATATGTTAAATCACACGAAACAGATAAAAGAAATGTATGAAGAAATACAAAGAAAATTACTATATATGATACCAGAAAAATGGGAATCGATATATTTATATAGTTCTGTCATAGAAGAGGAGAAAAAAGAACCAACAGGAGAATTATTTTT
Organism: uncultured Clostridia bacterium; assembly: GCA_944392665.1. Lineage (GTDB taxonomy): Bacteria > Bacillota > Clostridia > TANB77 > CAG-508 > CAG-269. The sequence continues at coordinate 16,371 of CALXXJ010000020.1, forward strand.
CTACTATATTCCAAAAGGAATATTTAGAAAAAATCCTGTTAATGTCTATGAGGTTCCAAGTAAATTTAATATTGATGAAAACCAATATGTAGAGTTAGTTCAAAAATTATATGATGATATAAAACAATTAAGAGAGGAATTTAAAAGAACAACTCCAGGAGAAATGTGGAGTAATCTTACAATATCTATAACAAATATGAAATTTCGAGCAGAATATAGTTATGAAGATTTGGTAGATAATGCTTTTAATAGTTATGAACGTCATGTAATATGGAGATATAAATACTTAGGAATTGGTCCAGAACAAGTTTCCAAAAAAGATAAAGACATATTATATCGATATTTTAATGGTGCAAGAAATTTAGCAGAAGTAGAAGAATATAATGCAGGTATCTATATAGAACAAGATACAAAAAATATTTTCGAATATAATACTCAAGAAGATGAAATAGAAAATGATGGTTATATAAGGGAAGATGAAACGCAAGATATAGGACTAGGAAAGAAATATAACCAAATTCAAAGTCATAAAATAGAAAATAATTGGGATGCCAATGTTCGAAAAAAACAAGACACCATGTGGAGTCATCATCAGATATCAACAGAGCAAAGTATTATAAAAAGTAGTACACCTGTTAAAGGTAATAAAGAACATCAAAATAATACACAAATAGAGAAACAAGAAAATAAAAAAGATATTATATCAAATAATAAACAATACAAAACTGTAAATAAATTACAACAAGAAGATACAATTGAAAAAATGAGAAGACTACAAGAAGAAATGAAATCAAAAAAGATGGAAAAAATTGAAGATAAAAAGCAAAAAGAAAAAATACACAAAGTTGCAGAACCATTAAGTGGTAGGAAAAAAAGGAAAAACAAAAATGAAATAACAAATGAAGAAGATCATAAACCAATTAGAAATCAAATATTATTTTCAGAAGATGAAATGGATGAAGAGTAGAAAAGTTTTTAAATTTAGGCAATTTGCCTAAAAAGATATATACAAATAAAGTATTGAAAGGAGCAATGAAAATGATTTATTCAAAAGAATTAGAAGAAATGTGTGTTGTAAAAAAAGGAGTAGACCATGGACCAGCACCAATTCCAGAAGAAGGAAAATGGGTAAAAGCAAAAGAAATAAAAGATATATCAGGTTTAACACATGGTATTGGATGGTGTGCACCACAACAAGGCGCATGTAAATTAACTTTAAATGTAAAAGATGGTATCATTCAAGAAGCATTAATTGAAACAATTGGATGTTCAGGAATGACACACTCAGCAGCTATGGCTGGAGAAATTTTAACAGGAAAAACTCTATTAGAAGCATTAAATACAGACTTAGTTTGTGATGCTATCAATACTGCTATGAGAGAATTATTCTTACAAATTGTATATGGAAGAACACAAACTGCTTTCTCAGAAGGAGGACTTCCAGTAGGAGCAGGACTTGAAGACTTAGGAAAAGGTCATACATCACAAGTGGGAACAATTTATTCAAGTACATTAAAAGGACCTAGATATTTACAATTAACAGAAGGATATATTGTAGAATTAGGATTAGATAAAGATGATCAAATCATCGGATATAAATATGTTCATATGGGAAAAATGATGGATAACATCAAAAAAGGAATGGATCCAATGGAGGCTATTGAAAAAGCTTCTGGTACTTATGGAAGATTTGATGAGGCTGTTAAGAAGATTGACCCAAGAAAAGAATAAACTTTGGAGGTCAATATATGAAAAATAGAAAAATAGATATAATATCATTAATCATAACAACTATAATATTTCAAGCAATACTAGCTTATATTGTATATCAAAATTTAGCTATAGGACCAAATAGATTAGATGGAGATCCAAGAGGTGCCATTTTAGAAGTTATTATAGTTAATATAATTGTTGCAATATTGTCGACAATTATTACATATAAAATATTAAAAAATAAACCGTATGGAATAAATATATTAGCAAATATAGTTATACAATTAGCATTTATGAATATGGCATTAAATTTTAGTTTCCAGAATTTCATAGAAATATCAAGTATTGTACCTAAAGTTATAGCTTTATTAATGTTGTATTGTTTTTCTAAAATAAAAGATAAGTCAATAATAAATGTAAATAAAAAAGAATTGTAAGGAGGAAATAAAATGGCAGTAACATTTGAAAGTTATGAAAGAAGAATTGATCAAATAAAACCAGTAATGGAAAAATACGGAATAAAAGATTTTGAAGATGCATTAAAAATATGTACAGATAAAGGATTTAATCCATATGAAATCGTAAAAGGAGTACAACCAATTTGTTTTGAAAATGCAGCTTGGGCATATACATTAGGAGCAGCAATCGCTGTTAAAAAAGGTTGCACAAAAGCAGCAGATGCAGCTAAAGCAATCGGAGAAGGATTACAAGCTTTTTGTATCCCAGGTTCAGTTGCAGATGATAGAAAAGTTGGATTAGGACATGGAAACTTAGCATCAATGTTATTATCAGAAGATACAAAATGTTTTGCATTCTTAGCAGGACATGAAAGTTTTGCAGCAGCTGAAGGAGCAATCGGAATTGCAAAATCAGCAAACAAAGTAAGAAAAGAACCATTAAGAGTTATCTTAAATGGACTTGGAAAAGATGCAGCACAAGTTATATCAAGAATTAATGGATTTACATATGTAAAAACAGAATTTGATTTCTTCACAGGAAAAGTAAAAGTAGTAGAAGAAATTAAATATTCAGATGGAGAAAGAAGCAAAGTAAGATGTTATGGAGCAAACGATGTTAGAGAAGGTGTAGCTATCATGTGGATGGAAGATGTTGATGTATCAATTACAGGTAACTCAACAAACCCAACAAGATTCCAACATCCAGTTGCAGGAACATATAAAAAAGAAAGATTAGCAGAAGGAAAGAAATACTTCTCAGTAGCATCAGGTGGAGGAACAGGAAGAACATTACACCCAGACAATATGGCAGCAGGACCAGCATCATATGGTATGACAGATACAATGGGAAGAATGCACTCAGATGCACAATTTGCAGGAAGCTCATCAGTACCAGCACATGTTGAAATGATGGGATTAATCGGAATGGGTAACAACCCAATGGTTGGAGCATCAGTTGCAGTAGCTGTTGCAGTAGAAGAAGCAATGAAATAAACGATAGGGACGTGCCAAATCGTTCAAAAATTAAACGATTTGACCTGTCCCTAATGTTCAAAAATTGAACAAAAGGGACAGACCTCAAAGAATAAACTTATGAAAGTTATTCTGAGGTCTGCTTTTTGTTTATGAGAAAGTTAGGCAAATCTTGATTTTGATTATTCTTTGAATATTATCACAATTTAATGAAAATAATAATATAATAATATTGACAAAACGTAATACAATGTAGTACAATAATTACGGAAGGGAGTTGATAGATATGACAATTTCAGTAAGATTAAATGAAGAAGACTCAAAATTAATAAAAGCATATGCAGAAATGAACAATATTTCTTTATCTGATTTAATACGAAATGCTGTATTAGAAAAAATAGAAGATGAATATGACTTAAAATCTTATAATAAAGCAATAAAAGAATATAAGAAAAATCCTAAAACATATACAATGGATGAAGTAAAAGAGGAGTTGGGATTATAATGCAATATAAAGTAATATTTGCAGAAAGGGCAAAAAAACAATTAAAAAAACTAGATAAACATATAGCAGCACTCATCATTGGATGGTTAGAAAAAAACATTCAAAATTGTGAAAATCCCAGACTTCATGGAAAAGGATTAGTAGAAAACAAGTCAGAACAATGGAGATATCGTATAGGAGATTATAGGGTTATATGTGAAATACAGGACAAAGAAATCATAGTGCTGGTATTGGAAGTAGGACATAGGAGAGATATATATGATTGAAAGAGAACGTCAAAAAGGATGTTTTCTTTTTTTGTCATAATTTTCTATTTATAACACATACTAAAATATATAAATTATGAAAAAACAATAAATCAGGAGATAAGTTATGAATAGAAGATATAGGAAATTAAGAATAGAAAAAAGGAATCGACTTTTGGAACTAGCATATATTGATCCTATAACAGGTTTAGGAAATTATAATGCATATTTAGAAAGAACGAAAGAAAAGCTAGAAATGAATGGTAAGAAAACGGTAATTATATTAGATATAGATAAATTTAAAACATTTAATAAAAAATATGGACATATGAAGGGAAATGAATTATTAAAGCGAGTTGGAGAAGAAATAAAACATGCTATTAGAAAAACAGATATTGTCTGTCGATTAGCAAATGATGTTTTTGGAATTTTTTTAGTAGGAGAAGTAGATGTAGAAAATATAACAGGAAGATTAAATAACAAGATATCGAGAATCAATATGGGAGACATATGGTATAATTTGCGAATCTCTATGGGAGTGTATATATGTGATAAAGATGAAAAAGATGTGCAAAGTATCATAGATAAAGCAATTATGGCACATGATAGCATAAAAGGAAAATATCATGTGCCATATGGTATATTTACAGAAGAATTTGAACAAAAAGTGATAAGAGAAAGTGAAATAGAAAACATGATGGAAGAAGCCATTAAAAATAAAGAATTTGAAGTATATTATCAGCCACAAATTAGCACAAAAACAGAAAAAATGGAAGGAGCTGAAGCTTTAGTTAGATGGAAAAAAGGTGAAAATATGATATCTCCAGGTGAGTTTATTCCTATATTTGAGAAAAATTATTTTATCATAAAATTAGATGAATATGTTTACGAAAGAGTATGTGAAAATATACAAGAAATAAAGAAAGAATTTAAAGACATTCCTAAAATTTCAGTAAATATATCTAAGGAAAGTTTACTAGATAATAAATTTCTTGAAAAATATGAAAAAATCATGAAGAAATATGATATAATTCCAAAAGAGATAGAATTAGAAATAACAGAAAGAACAACAGTTAACAATGATATAGATATCCGAAATATGTTAAATGAAATAAAAGAAAAAGGATTTAGCATAGCAATTGATGATTTTGGAACTGGTTATTCTTCATTAAATATGTTAGAAATGATGCCAATCGATACACTAAAAATAGATAAGTCATTTATAGATAGAATAAATATAAAAGAGGAAAAAACCAATTTTATAGAAATTATCATGTTTATTACCAAAAAGTTAAATCTAAAAACAGTTGCTGAAGGAGTAGAAACCATAGAACAGGTAAACTATTTAAAAAAATGGAATTGCGATTTGATACAAGGATATGTATATCAGAAACCATTAAGATTTGAAGAATTCAAAAAATATATTAAGGAGATGTAAAATGATAAACGAATATTATAAAAATTTTAGAGTAAGAGATTATATGAATGAAGAAATATTAAAAAGTATACAAGCTAATGACATAATAGATTGTTCTTTAGGAACAAATCCTTTTATTAATGAAAATATCATAAAAGAATGTGTAAAACAGAGCACATATGAAATTAATAAATATCCATCTATAGAATATGAAAAGTTAAAAGAGCAATTACTAGAATTTTGGAATAAACAAATTGGAAAAACAATAGACAAAGAAAATATCGCCTTTGGAGCAGGAACTATGGGAATGCTTAGAAATATTAGTCAGTTTTTAATAGATGAAGGGACAAAGGTATTAGGATGTGCACCGCAATTTCCAAGGTTTATATCAGAAGTGGAATTAAGAAAAGGAATATATGAATGTGTTAACTTAAAAAAGGAAAACAATTATAAATTTGTAGTAACTGACTTCTTGAATAATATAAATGATACGTATCAAGTTATATCGATAGAAAATCCAAATAATCCTACTGGACAAATAATTGATGTTCATGATATTGAAGAAATTGTGAAAAAAGCAAAACAATATGATATTTTTGTCATAGTAGATGAGGCATATGGAGATTACATGTCCTTAGATAATTCAGCAATAACATTAGTTGATAAATACAATAATCTAATGGTACTAAGAAGTGCATCAAAATATTTTGGATTACCAAACCATAGAATAGGTTACCTATTTGCAGATAAAGAAATTGTAAAAATATATAATGAAATTTCTTTACCATTTCCTTTTTCAGATTTATCAGCAAGTATATTTACTAAAATTTTAAAACGTTATGAAGAATTGGAAGAAACTAAATTAAAAACAATCATAGTAAATGAAAAAATATATAAAGCACTTAATACGGAAAATTATATTTATACAAATGTTGAAACACCAATTTTTACCATAAAAACAGATAAATATGAAGACTTAACGAAAAAATTAAGTGAAAAGGGAATGATAGCAGAAAATTGTGGATATTTTATAAATTTAGATAATCATTATGCAAGAATAAGAATACATAAAGATTATGAAAAAATCATAAAAATACTTTCAGAAGTATTGTAAATAAAAATTTAAAAAACTCCTAGAATTGAGTAAAATAAAGACACAAACAAAAAGCGAACAAAAATTTTATATTTTTTTAAAAAAAGTATTGACAAAGTAAAAAATAAAATATAAAATAAGAACAACAAAAGCGAACAATAATTTGCAAAACAAAAATTCAAGAATAGGAGTGATATTTATGTATAAAGTAAAAAAACAAATTCGTGTAAAAAACAGTATAAATAATACATTAGAAAGACATCCTGTACCAGTCTTAGGAATTGATTACAAAGTAAAAATTATATATAAAAATGTAAAAGTACCTGAATTAAATGTAGAAAATAAATTGATAAAAATATCACTTCCTAATCGATATAAAAAAGATAATAATCAAGAAATTTTAGATTTAGCAATTGATAAAATGTATGAACAAATAGCAAAAGTAGAAGTGGAAAGAGCAATGGAAAAAACAAGAATCATGTTAGGATTTGCACCTGAAGATTATGAAATCAAAAATATGAAAAAAGAAATTGGAAGATGTATCAATGGTAAAATTACCATTAATCCTAAAATAGTTATGTTCCATAGAGATGTTATTGATTTTATTGTACTACATGAATATTGTCATTTAAAATATAAAACACATTCAAAATATTTTTATAGAATGATAGAAAATTATGAGCCAAACTTTGAAAAATATGAAAAAATCATAGAAACTAGCTTGTTTCAATACTAGAAATACGATATAATCATAATATGATGAAAGAAATAATTGTAAATAAAAAATACCATGAAAAGAAATTGAATAAAATCATATTAGAAGAATTACCAAATATAAACTATCCTACATTTTGTAAATTATTAAGAAAAAAAGATATAAAGATAAATGGGAAAAGGATAAATAAAGATATACTTGTCTATGAAAATGATAAGATAGAGATATATATTCCAAAGGTGTTAGAAGATATAAAAATAAACTTAGATAAAGTATATGAAGATGAAAATATATTGGTAATCAATAAACCGGCAAACATTGAAGTAACAGGAACAAATTCTTTAACAGAAATAATTAACAAACAGTATACAAATTGCGAATTTAAATTACAACCATGTCATAGAATTGATAGAAATACAACTGGATTGGTTATGTTTGCTAAAAATGAAGAAACATTAAGAATCTTATTAGAAAAATTTAAAAAACATGAAATTGAAAAACATTATCTGGCATTGATATATGGAATTCCAAATAAGAAAGAAGAAAGACTAGAGGCTTATTTGTTTAAAGATCAAAAAAAGTCACAAGTATATATTAGTGATACCTTTAAAAAAGGATATCAAAAAATTATTACTAAATATACAGTATTAGAAAAAAGAAAAAATAATACTGCTTTATTAGATGTTGAAATTGAAACAGGAAGAACACATCAAATAAGAGCACATCTAGCATATATTGGATATCCTATTATTGGTGACGGAAAATACGGAAAAAATGAAATTAATAAGAAATTCGGCAAAAGGTATCAGATGTTATGTAGTTATAAATTAAAGTTTCATTTTCAATCAGAAAGTGGAATATTGTCATATTTAAAAGGAAAAGAAATTGAATTAAAAAATATAAATATGTAAAAGGTTATACATATATGTATAATCTTTTTTTCTTTGCAATGAAAACCGTTTGTAAAACATGAGCGTTAGCAAAAGAAAGTGACTATTAATAATTTAATAGTCACAACCTTTTTCTATCATAGCTTCATCAATTTGATTAACTCTTTTAATTAAAGACAATAAAAATTTAGACAAAATATATTTAGCATTCTTTAAATTAATATCTATATTTTTAGCTTTGCAAGCATTTTTTACTTCTGTCAAATCATTTCTAATGGCAGGAAGTAGTGATAGAGAAATACATACCATAACTTCAATTTCTTCAGTATTAACTTTGAAAAGTTTTAAAGGTGTACATAGTAATCTAATCGTTTTTGCTAAGTTTGCAACAGTTGTTGTTTGAGAATATATAAATGTTGTGTTGCAAACAATGATTAATTTAATTCCTATCCATAAAGCAAATATAAAACTATCTAAGAAAAGATTAATGATAAATGTGAAAAGGACAAAAGGCACAATTTTTAATGTGTTTAAAAATGCTTTTTTAATACTAAGTTTACACAATAATATAATTGCTAGATTTATGATAAAACATGCTAAAATGTATATATGATTAGGTAAGAAAAATATGGTAGTGGCATATATAATAAAGATTAAAAATTTAAGAACATCTTTCATATAGATTTCCTTATCTATCCAATTTTTCTTTAATGGCAGTCGTAAATTCTGCCACTGAAAAATCTTCAATACGCAAATCAATGCCTTCAGTTTTTAACTTTACTAAAATATTAAGCAAAGTTGGAATTTTAATACCATATTTTTCTAGAATAGCATATTTATCAATTAATTCTTCTTTCTTTATTTCAGCTACAATTTCTCCATTATCTAAAATCAAAGTTCTATCAGCTAATAGAATTTCATCTGATAGATTGGTAATACAAATAATTGTATATCCTTTTTGTTTCAAGTCTAAAATAATATCATGTATTTTTTCTTTTCCATAGCTATCAATCATAGTGGTTGGCTCATCCAAAATAATGTATTTTGGATTTTTAGCCAAGATTTCTGCAATCATAATTCTTTGTTTTTGACCTAGTGATAAAGCATATAAATCTTTATCTTTAAAATCATACATATCTACTTGTTTCAAAGAAGTAGATATTCGATTTTCAATTTCAGATTGCTCTAAACCTCTAAGAGAAAAAGAAAGTTCATCATAAATATTATTAAAAATAATTTGATTTTCAGGATTTTGAAAAACAATTCCTACTTTTTCTCTAATGGCTTTAATGTCTTTAGATGTATTGATATTATCAATTGTTATTGTTCCTTCTTTTAATTTAGTAATTCCTGCAATCAACCTTCCAAGAGTTGATTTTCCCGAACCATTTTTCCCAACAATGGCAATGACTTCACCATTGTTTACAGAAAAGTTTATGTTTTTTAAGATATAATCACTGTTTTTGTATTTAAAACATACATTTTCTAAGTTAATCATCGTTATCGCTACTCCTTATATATTTATCAAAAGGTTTTCTTAATAGTTTTTCGATAAATAAAATAACAATTATTTGAATAGGTATCATAATAAGTTGTTTCGTAAGTCTAGGTAATAGTAATACCATAAAAGCTTTACCAGAGGTAATACTTGTCCATAAGGTGTTTAATCCTGTATGAATAATAAAGGTAACTAAAAGAACAGCAATGATTACTCGAATCGTATATTGTTTATTTGTCAAAGAATCTGGTTCCTTTTTGTATAGTAATAATCCATAGATTAAACCAGTTAAACCTGCACTGATAGTATATCCTATAAAAAAGCTTCCTGATGGGAATAAGGTAGCACCGATTAAATCTTCCACAACAGTAATAAGAACAGCCCATTTAGGACCAAGCCAAGTTGCACATAAGGCAATGGCTACAAATGTAAAACTAATTTTCATAATAGGTGTTGAAATAATGAAAAACCTAGATAAAATGATTAATAAAGCTAATAAAATAGCTGCTAAAATAATTTTTTTGTTTTTACGCATAAAAAAATCTCCCTTCTATTTAATTTCCGCATTAAAAGAATAGGAGTCAATCCTTCAAATCTTTATTAGCGGAATGCGAAAATAGATACGCAAGTATGTAAATACTTTTGCCTTAGTAACAACTTCCCGTCTACTAAGTCTTAACGATTTATTTTCTACTCTAATAACTAAATATTTAATTATGTAACATATTATATCATGATTTTACAAGATTGTATATATTTTTACAAATTTCCTTAAAATTTTTATCGATTTCTTAATATTAAATGGCTAATTTTTAAAAAATTATTTTCTTAATACATATACTAACCATTTGTTGTTCTTGTCTCCACCATCTTTGTGGAAGTCTTCGATTTTGAAATTTGTTTTTTGAATCATATCATCTAAATCTTTTTGTGAAAAATAATGGTAATAACGTTCAGCTCCCATATGATATTCACCTTCAAAGTCTATCCATTCATTATCAGTATTCTTTATTTCGCGATTCATTGCATTAAAAATAAAAATCCCATTGTCTTCAAGTGCATCATAAACTTTTTGTATTATTTTTAATGCATCTTCTTTTGTAAAATGAACAAAAACTCTCCAACAAAAAACAGCAGAATATTTTTCTGAAAAAGAATTTTCTAGTGCATTAAATTTAATTGTTTTCAAACCTTGATTTTGAGTGGCCTTTATAAAATCATCCGCTGTATCACTTGCTGTTACATCGAAACCTAAGTTTTGAATAAATTTTGCGTTTGATCCATCTCCAGAACCGATTTCAAAAACTTTTGCATGTCCTGGTAATGATGAAAAATTTGATGTAATTAATTTTTCTAATTTCTCACGTTTTTGTTTTGCTCTTATTGGATCAAGTTTATCATGTTCAATACTGTTATTTAAATATAGATGTGCTTTTTCTTTATATACTGCTAATGTTTTTTCATTTTCTTTACTCATAATCATTCTCCTTAAAATTTAATATTTTACAATATGAATCATATCATACCATTTTTTTGTTTACAATAAAAAATGATAAAAAGTTGTTTTAAATAGTTTATATATGTTTTATTTTATAATGAAAGTATTTAATTAGATATATACTAATTGAAAAAAACTTGAAGGAGATATTATTTAGTGATATGATTGAATCAAGAAAAATACATTAGAAAAAATTTTAATAAAAACTAAGGAGGAATAAATGGATTCTCAAAAAATAGAAGCTTTATCAAAAGCAACTCAAGAAGATAGAATGGCTATGTTAAGAGGATTGAATGTAGAAGAATTAAGTGAATTTTTAATACATCATAGAGAATTTTGTAAAGAATATCATATTCATCCTTTTGAAATAACAAAAGCCTTAGATGGTGAAAAGCAAAAAGAGTTTATATCCAGATTAGAACAGTGTAATTTAACATTAAATGAAAAAAGAGAAATTTTGGCATCATTAAGGCCAGAGGTTAAACAAGGTATAGATGTAACAAATCTACCAAGAGAATATGCAACAGCCATTCAGATACCAACAAAATATGGAGGACAAGTTGCGTTTGAAATAGATAGAGATTTCGAAGAATATAGAGGGTTAGATAATTTAATAACTGTATCTCCAGAAGAGTTTACACCAGAGCAAAGAAAAAGGTTTATGGAATTTTGTGATATTTGTCCAAATGCAGAAGTGATGAGCTCTTTGAAAAATGTGGCATATAGTTCAACTAGTAGTGAGTATAAAGAAGCAGAAGAATGGATATCTTCTGTAATAGATAATATACCTTCTGAATATTCACAAGCACAAAAAATTGCAATCATTGATAATGCCATAGGAAAAAAAATAAGTCATACACCAACTGATGGAACAGAGGCATTTGAACCCCAAAATAGTAAAGCTCTATGGAAAATCATCAGTAAAGGATATGGGGTATGTAATGGAGTAGCAAGAGTTGAGCAATATATGTTAAAAAGAATTGGTGTAGAGAGTGAAATGGTGAGTGGACATGGACATCATGGATTTTTAAAATTAATAGATGTGGAATTGCCTTTGGCAAATGGAGAAACTGTTAAAGGAAATACAATTCTGGATCCTACTTGGAATCTAGCAAGACAGAGATTTGGAGGAATGCCAGATAATTTTTGTATGACATATGAGCAAGCAAGAAAAAACGATCTTACTTCATTAGGATTAGATTCCCAAGCACATAAAAATGATGAAAAACTACAAGATGCTACTATAGGACTAGATGAACAAAGTTTAAGAAATTTATATACAAGTGTTGGATTAGCAGATAAAGAAGGGATGTTTCCATTAAAAAATCTTGTAGAAAAATCTAATGCTATCAATGAGTCATATCCTAATAATCCAGAAGAAAATTTGAGACATCAATTTTTAGCACTTTCACAAACATGTCCTGAATTTGCTACATGTCAAAATTCAACTATAAGTGCTTTAAAAATTATTTTAGATTTTGACGAATTAAAAGCTAATCGTTGTGTCGTAAATAGAGTTTTTGATAAGAAAGACAAAGATAAAAATGCTGTTGTATATGTATATCTAGATTCAAAAGTATCAGGGAAAAGTTTCTTTTTTGCAGATAAAAATAAAGGGCAATTTGTACAGTTACCACAAGAAGAATTTATAAATCGATTTGAATGTTATGAAAAGGATTTGGAAAATTGGGGAGGTATTAGACCTTGGGAAGATAAACCAAAAGAAAAAGACAGTTTACCAACTAAAGAAGAACAAAAAGGAGAGGAAAAATGAATGTTCTAGAAAGAATAATATCTTTTATTAAGAAAATTTTTAATAAAAAAGAAGAAATAAAAATGATAGAAGCACCTAAACGTGTGGTCAATATTAAAGAAAAAGAAGATTTTTTAACTTCAATAAAAGTATTTCGACCAATACAAATAAAAAACAATGAGATAGAAACATTAGTATGTATAGGAGATGGACTGGGAATACAAAAAAATATGAAATATTAAAAATTGGAGCGAATTACATGCAAGTTACGAACTGTGTTATCTTTTTAAAAGTATTATAATGAATTATTATTAATATAGATGGCGTGAGAAATACGACGTATTATGGATAAAGCTAAGAAAAGTAGGATACACAAGAAGTATAACAAGTTTGTATAGAGTAATGCAAAGAATAGGAATATACAGAAAAACACCAAGTAAGAAGAAAGAATTATGAGCCAAAACCATATGAAGAAATGAGATATCCAGGAGAAAGAGTACAAGTAGATGTAAAATATGTACCAGCAAAAAGTTTAACAAATTTAAAATCGAATGTATACAGACAGATAATGGATTTGGATTTTACAAACAGACTAAATTGGCAAGGAAAGACAATGTTTGAGAGTAAATTAGAAGAATTAGGAATAAAGCACAAATTGATAAAGCCCATATGTTTGACAAACCTACATTGCATTTTGTGAAAATTAGTGGTATAATATTGACAGAAACAGGAAGAAATGTTACAATTCGATTACTCAGATATTACATTTTGATAATATCTATTGACAAAAGATAATACGTATTATATAAATAATTTAATAAAAATAAAGTAAGGCTTTCGCCTCACTCACTAGTTGAATTTTTTTGAGATTGGTTGATATTAGCTTCCGCTGGGCTGATATCAACTTTTTCTTTGTCTAGATGAATTTGATATCCCAAGACACCAATCACACCTGCCAGCACAGCTAAACAAAGAATTACAAACCCAATTCCTATGTACTTCTCCACAGGGCAACCCTCCTTCTTTCGTATTTACACCTTGCAGTCAAAAGAAAGCTAGGTGCATAAAATAATATTTAAGTTGGACATAGAAGTTAAATACTAATCTATGCACCCAACCCGAAGGAGGTATTCAACTGTTCATTTCTATATCAAAAATTATACTACCTAGTCAATACTTTAATCGACATAAAAACAAATAAATTTACTAAAAATCACATGGTATTTTCTACAAAATGAATACAATATATTCAAACCAATATACTATATTATTAATTAGAATTGGTTAAAATTTTCGTATAAGAAAATAGCACTTTTCCACCATAGTGAACAAGGTTTATTATATCTATACCTTAAAGAGAATGTAAGAGGAGATATAGATATGAAAGATGTAGTATTAAATAAAGTAGTGAAAGAATTATTTTATATTCAAGAAGATATGTATCAAAATATAAGAAAGAAAATGAGCAAAAAAGATAATTACTTTAGTGAAAAAGAGATGAAAAATATAGAAGAGATTACGCTTAAATTACGCCTTTTATAAAAACAACGAATTACCTAAAATCCAGCAATCCGCTTTAAATACTATGGAGCGGGTAGTGGGAATCGAACCCACGCTATCAGGTCGGAAGCATGACATTCTACCACTAAATTATACCCGCATATACAACATTATATAATGAAATTGAAAAAAATTCAATAAAGATATTTTATTTTCATAATTTTCATGTTATAATCTCAAGTTTGACACTTTTGAAAGAGTAAAAAGTCTGTAACACAGTATATATCTGTGATACAGGCTTTTACG
>CALXXJ010000021.1 GCA_944392665.1 uncultured Clostridia bacterium
ACTGGACTTTCTAAAACTGCAATTCCTTGTCCTGATAATGTTAAGTTGAATAATCCTTCTCCACCTAATACTGCAGAAGATAAATTACTTCTCATAACAACATTTGTATTTAGAGTAGCTTCACAAGCTAAGAATAATCCATCTTCTAATACAATGCTACCATTCCAAGCACCAACATCTTCTAGTAAAATATAGTTATATGTTGGTTCTAATGCTAATAATCCAGTACCATGGTATTTTGGTTTTACTGTTGATTCACTTGTTACACTTCCCTTTATCGCTTTTCCTATAAAATCTCCCACACCTTTTACATTTGTTTTTGATTCTATATTTCCAGCCATCCATTGCATTGCTCCAGCACTTGTCACATATTCATCTCCTTGTAATTGAATGACAACTTGTCTTCTTCTTACATTCATTTTTGCAGCAAAATATTCTGACATTGCTGTCAATTTATTAACACTGACATCTCTTTGAAATTCAACTACTGAAATATTTCCCTTTCTATCAATAATTTTTACATCATCATTATCAAATAAGTTTTTAACTGAAATCATAAAACTACCTCCTTCTATTTCTTTGAACTCATTATATACAAAATTGATATACCTTTACAATATATTGTAAAAAATTTTTATATTTTTTTGTTATTTTGTTTTATTTCTATTTGGTTGTGGTATAATAATTAAGAAATTTAAAACAAAAGAAAGGAAGATGAATGTACCATGTCAAATGCCAAAGAGGAAGTAAATATTTGTAAACTTTATGACCAAGAATGTTTACTTTCTAAAGATTATTTTATTAAAAAATACAAAATTAAAGAAAATGGACTTTCTTCACAAGAAGCTGAATACAAATTAAAACAATTAGGACCAAATATCATTAGGCAAGCAAAGCCGAAAAGATGGTATCATTACTTTTTTGAAAGTCTATTTACACCTTTTAATTTAATTTTATTAGGAATTACTTTATTATTATGCTATACAGATGTTATCTTACCAGAAACACCTAGTTACGCCAATATTATTGTCATTGCCATCTTAGTTGCTGCTAGTACTTTATTAGACTTTTTTGAGGAATATCGTTCTAATAAAGCAGCGAATGAACTAAAAGAATTAGTTGCTACCACTTGTCATGTCATAAGAGATGGTAAAGAAGTACAAATTCCTATAAAAGACGTAACTCTTGGGGACATTGTTGTTCTTTCTGCTGGTAGCATGATTCCTGCAGACTTAAGAATCATTGAAGCAACTGATCTTTATGTCGGTCAATCTTCTTTAACTGGTGAATCAGATGCTGTTAAAAAACTAGTCGAAACAGAAATGAAACCAGAAGATTTAGATAGTATTGCTGATTTAGATACCATTTGTTTTATGGGAACTAATGTTATTTCTGGTAGTGCCAAAGGAGTTGTTATTAAAACAGCAGACTCTACATATTTTGGAAAAATTGCACACACATTAACTTCTGGCAAACCAAAAACAGCTTTTCAAAAGGGAATTGAAAGTATTAGTAAATTACTGATTCGTTTTATGTTAATCATTATTCCTGTTGTATTTATCCTTAATTTTTCAAAACACAGTATTGTAACAGCTTTTACTTTTGCCGTAGCAATTTCTATTGCAATTACGCCTTTGCTACTTCCTGTTATTTTATCTTCTTGTTTGTCAAAAGGTGCTGTCAAAATGTCTAAGAAAAAGACGATTGTAAAAAAACTAGATGCTATTCAAAATTTTGGTGCTATGAATATTTTATGCACAGACAAAACAGGAACTTTAACAGAAGATAAAATTGTTTTAGAAAAATATTTGGATATAAAAGGTGATGAAGATCTTGGTGTTTTAAAATATGCCTATTTAAATGCAAGTTTTCAGACTGGTTTAAGAAGTAATATTGATGAAGCAGTTATTAATCGTGGTAAAGAATATAATATGCCAGAATTAACTAGCAAATATATTAAATTAGATGAAATTCCTTTTGATTTTGCTCGTAGACGTTTATCTATTGCTGTAAAAAATGAAGAAGGTAAAGATGAATTAATTACCAAAGGTGCTGTGGAAGAAATTTTAAATATTTCTACTTCAGTAGAATATCAAGGTGTTGTTTCTCCACTAACTAAAGAGATTAAAGAAAATATACAAAGAATTAGTAAAAACTTAAATAAAGAAGGTTTAAGAGTAATTGCTGTTTGTAAAAAATATAGCAATGAGCCTGGTTATGATTTTGAAGTAAAAGATGAAAAAAATATGATATTAATTGGCTTTATTGGATTCTTGGACCCACCTAAAGAAAGTGCTAAAGAAGCTGTTGAAAGAATGAATAAAGCAGGTATTCGTGTCATTGTTCTAACAGGTGATAATGCAGAAGTTACAAAATGTATTTGTGATAAAGTAAACATCAAATCTAAACATATTATCTTAGGAAGTGAATTAGATAAATTATCTGATGAAGCTGTTCAGAGATTAATTAGAAAAAATAATATTTTTGCCAAACTGTCTCCTATCCAAAAAGCCAGAATTGTAAGATTGTTGAAAGAACAAGGAAATGTTGTAGGATATATGGGAGATGGAATTAATGACAGTCCTTCCCTAACCAATTCAGATGTTGGTATTTCTGTTGATACTGCTGTTGATATTGCAAAAGAATCTGCTGACATTATCTTACTAGAAAAAGATTTAAATGTTTTATTAGATGGTGTAACAGAAGGAAGAAAAACATTTGCAAACTTAATGAAATATATCAAAATGGCAACAAGTTTTAACTTTGGAGAAGTATTATCTGTTATTGTTGCAAGTGTTGCTTTACCATTTTTACCAGAAACACCTATACAATTATTAGTAGAAGGTTTATTATATGATTTTGGACAAATGACACTTCCTTTTGATGACGTAGATCCTGAAATTGTGCGAAAACCAAAAAAATTAGATATAAAGAGTTTAAAACATTTTATGCTATTTATGGGACCAGTTAGTTCAATCTTTGACTTAATTGTATTTGCTTCTTTATGGTTTATATTTGGCGTTAGAGAAGCTGCGCTTTTCCAAACCATTTGGTTCTCATATAGTATTGTTTCAAACTTAATTGGAATGCATATTATTAGAACCGCAAAAATACCTTTTATACAAAGTAATGCCAATAAAATGGTATACTTCTCTTCTATCTTGTTAATATTAGTAGGTATTATCGTACCATTTACACCTTTAGGAAGTTTAATTGGATTAGTTCCAATTGCTGGACAATATATTGTGCTAATCTTTGTTGTAACTTTCCTATATTGTATCTTGGCTATGTTTGCGAAAAAAGTATATATCAAAAAATATGGTGAATGGATTTAACAATTTGAAAAAATGGGTCAATTGGGGACGTTTCTGTTTGGACATTTTGAGGGATTTGGGGGACAGACTCATTTTTCCCTTTTTTCAATATTATAAAAAATTAAAAATATAGAATATAAAAAATGAAATAATTTTGCGTATTTAAATTTGAATTTAGAAATTATAAAGAAAAAAGTGAGGAATGCTCATTTTGCTTATGATTTATAGCAACAATGAGAGCGGCTCACTTTTTTCTTTTAAAATTTCTATGAAAATTTGGCTTATACAAAATTGTGTAATGGCTTTATATTCTATCCTTTATATCTATATCCATCTACAACTTTTCCGTCAACATCTCTTATTTCTATATCTTTGTCATCCATGATTACATATGTATGTGGTGTATTCTCTTTTGGTAATGTAATAGATCCTGGATTTACAAATAATTGATTATCATATTTTTTAATAAAGCATGTATGGAAATGTCCATAAAACATAATATCAAAATCTTCTGTTGGTAAATTATCTATATTATATTTATGTCCATGTGTAAAGAATATATTCTTTCCATTAATTTTTTCCAATATATTTTCCTTTATTTCAAACTCAGAAATCATTTGGTCTACTTCTGCATCACAATTTCCTCTTACGACTTCTAGCTTATCTTTTACACTATTTAATACTTTCGCTACTTTTTTTGGATCATATTCTTCTGTTAATGGATTTCTAGGTCCATGATAATATAAATCTCCTAATACTACTATTTTTTCTGGTCTCTCTCTTTTTATAATTTCTTTTAATTTGTCTGCATAATATCCTGAACCATGGATATCTGATACAACTAACACTTTCATAAACCTCATTCCTTTCTTCCTTGGCTAGTTTTTGTATTTTTAATTATCATATATTCTAAGATATATTGTTATAAATTTCAACCCCTATATAGAAAAAAATGATATCATTTTCTGATATCACTTTTCTTATTCCATTAACTTTTTAATCTCTTCATTTTGCTTTAATTTATTTGATATAAAATGATAAGCTTGCTTATTCTGTTTCACAGCAATTTCTGCTAATTCTTTATCATCAATTAATCGTTTACTCGCATATTTGATAATAATACCTTTATTCTCTACTGCTGCTTTTACTACTTCTTTGTCATCTCGTAATTCTTCTGATGCATAATATAATGCTTGCCCATAATGTTTACAGCATTCTAACATAATCTCTTTATCACCTGCCAATTCCTCTGACGCATAACAGATTGTCCAAGGTGCAGTTTTAGTTGCTAGTTGTAAAACTTCTTTATCTCCTTTTAATCTTGTACTTGCAAATTCTAAAGCTTCTCCATCTTGCTTTAATGCTTCCATGACGACTTCTTTATCATCTTGCAATTCTTCTGATGCTAGTTCTAGGTTCTTCCCACTTTCTCTTACTGCTTGTAATATAATTTCCTTATTATCACTATTTTTTTCTATTTCTTCTATTTCCATATGTACTTCCTTCTTTCACTTTATTAAATAATATTTATATATTTTTCTATATCATAAAAATTATTCTCTTCTGTCAAAACAATATCAAAATTTTTTCTATACACTTCTAAATTTTTAGTAATATTTTTATTTAAAAATCCTATTTTTAAAGATTTATGTTCTGGATATTCTCCCATCATGTTAATATCTTCAACTAAATCTCCTATCACAATTCTATATTCTTTTTCTTCTATTTTTTCTTTTAACTTATAATCGCTTAATTTATCTATATTTTTATTTAAACTATGAATCATATTATCAGAAAACTTCATTATATTTCCATTTTCATCAAATTTCATAAAATTACCAATTATCGTTATATTGTCATAATAACATTTTTCATTTCTCAAAAATTGTTCTATCACATTTCCAATTCCTGCTGAAAATATAATCACTGGTACATTATTTTCATATAGCTTAAAAAGAAAATCTTTTGCACCTTCTCTTAATATTAATTTACTATTATCAATAGACTTTTTTAATTTCTCTTTAGTTAATCCATATTGATAATACAAATCCATACATTTGTCATACCATTCAATTATATATTTTTCTCTTTTATTTTTATCTATATGATAATCAAATTCTATTGTTCCATATTTTTCGTAATATTTATTTAAATCCTTGATGATTTTCTCCCCCATCACCTCTTTATTAGCGCTAGCATCCCAAGAATCTTCACTTTCACTTGATGTAATCGTCTTATCATAGTCCATAAACACACATATATTATCTTTATTTATTTTCTGTTTTAATTCATTTATCTTTTTTTTACTATTGAAATATATCATTGTTAATCTCCTTGTAAATTTCTTATATTATAAAAAAATAACTTATTTCTGTCTTTTGCATTATATATTTTTTTATTTTGTTTTTCAAGTAATAAATTTTCGCTATTTTTAATTTTCCATTTAAATTTTGTTAATATATTGTAATTTCATTTTAATCTTGTTATAATGTGGTTACATAACACAGAAAGGAGATGATTATTATGTCTGATGCACAACTTCAAGCTATAAAAGATGTTATAAAAATGACACCTAGATTAAGTATAGAATGTTTAACTTCTATCAAAATTTTAATGGAAAAAGCAATTGATTCCGAACTATTAAGATTAGAACCAACTGTTATTTTAGATAACATGGATATCACCGAAAAAGTAATGTATTTAGACTATTTGAATGAAAATCAAAAAACAAAAGAAAATGAAGAAAAAAACGCAATATCTTTTGAAGAAATCCTAAAAAGAGAGGGGTTGACATTTGATGACTTACAAGATAAAAATTAGACCCAAAGCTCTTAAATTTATTGAAAAGCAGGATAAATCACCAAGACTTAGAATTTATACCGCAATTTACAACCTGCCAAATGGAGATATTAAGAAAATGGTAGGTTGTAAAGATACATATAGGCTCCGTATACGGTTCTTACAGAATTATATATGAATTAAATCAAAATAATCTTATTATCCTTGTAACAAAAGCCTCTAATAGAGGTCAAATCTATAAATAATTATTTCTTATTTTTAATCTTATTTTTTTTATTTTATATTAATATTTTTATATGATTTTATCTCTTATTTATTATATATAACATTAATCTTTATTTTTATCTTTTTTATTTTCATTTCATTGATATTTCTTAAAAAAACTCATAAAACTTTATCTTTTTTCTTTGTTGTGCTATAATGCAAATATAAATTTTTTAAAGGAGCATGACAAATGAAAAACTTTTTTATTGTATTTGCAATGAAACTATTAAATATTGTATTAAAATTATTTGGAAAGCATGGAGGTAACTTTTTAGGAAAAATCGCTTTTGATTGGAATCCAGAAATTTTCAAATATTTCAAAGTAGACTGCCCTGTTATTGCTGTTACAGCAACAAATGGTAAAACCATGACAAATAATGCTATTGGATATGTTTTTCAAACTGCAGGAAAAAAGGTAATTAGTAATAAAGAAGGAAATAACATGGAAACTGGAATTCTTTCTACTTTATTAAAAACATGTACTTTAACAGGAAAGATAAAAGCAGATTTTTTAGTTTTCGAAGTAGATGAAGGCTATGTACCAGTTGTCTTTAAAGATTTTCGATTAGATACTTTAGTTATATTAGATTTCTTTAGAGACCAATTAGACAGAAATGGTGAAGTAGAATCATTAATCTTGAAAATCAATGATTTTCTAAAGACCTATACTGGTAATTTAATTTTAAATAATGATGATCCAAATGTTGCAAGATTAGGAATGGCAAATCCGGATAATCAAAATATCTATTATTTTCATGTTGATAGATATCCATATGCAACAGATGATATGAAAGAAGCTGGAGAAGGAAAATTTTGTCCATTTTGTAAGACACGTTTGGATTATGAATATTATCAATATTCTCATATTGGAAAATTTGTATGCCCAGATTGTGGATATGGTAATAATGAAATCTATAAAGAAACTAAAAATATTAATCTTGATGAAATGACTTTTGAAGTTGATGATGTTTTATATAAGATAAAATCAAATAGTATCTATATTATTTATAATTTTACTGCTGTCATTAGCTGTTGTTCTTTATATAATATTGATACAAAATATATACAAGAAGCCTTGGCAAACTTTGAATTGAATAATGGTAGATTAGAAAAATTATTGATTAAAGATGCCCCTACCATTATAAACTTAGCTAAAAATCCAACAGGTGCTAATGTGAGTTTGCGATTATTAAATGAAGATGATGAAGAAAAAGAATTACTATTTGTTTTAAATGATAACAAAGCCGATGGTTTTGATGTTTCTTGGATTTGGGATATTAATTTCGATACTTTAAACAATGTAAAAAGAATTGTAACTGCTGGAACAAGAGGTTATGATATTGCTATTAGAATTAAAACATCAGGATTTGATGCCAATAAAATTGAAGCATATTTAGACCTAGAACAAGCTATAAAGGCTTTATATACCAACACAACAAAAAAATATGTTATTGCAAATTATACTTCTTTACAGCCTACTAGAACAGAAATTTTGAAATTAAAATAGATATACATTAGTAATTGTTAATTTAGAGAAAAGTTATATAAATAGGAGTTGAAAATATCATGAAGGAATTAAAAATACTATACCTATACCCTGACATGCTAGAATTATATGGTGATTATGGAAACATACAAGTATTAAAATATAGACTTGAAAAACGTGGATTTAACTGTATTGTTGATAGATATTCTATAGGTGATGAAAAACCAGATTTTAAAAGTTATGACATCATCTTTGCAGGTGGCGGAGCTGATAATGAACAAAGTATTTTATCAGAAGATTTAATAAAATACAAAAAAGAAATTAAAGAAGCTGAAAATGACGGTGTATTCTTTTTACTAATTTGTGGTGCTTATCAATTATTTGGTAAATATTATAAAGGTGTTGAAGGAAATATCATTCCTGGCTTAGAAATCTTCCCTTATTATACAGAAGCTATCGCAGATAGAAAAAAAAGATGTATTGGAAATATTGTCCTTGATGTTACCTTAAATGGACAGGAAACAAAAGTAATTGGTTTTGAGAATCATGGTGGACAAACCTATGACATCCCTACTCCTTTTGGAAAAGTTTTATTTGGAAATGGAAATAAATTTGGTGATACAGAAGAAGGATTTTTTAAAGAAAATGTAATTGCTACTTATTTACATGGTCCTCTTCTTTCTAAAAATCCTGAACTTACAGATTATATTATTAAATATTGTTTAGATAGAAAATATCAAGAAGATACTGTTTTAGAACCTTTAAATGATCAATTTGAAAATTTATGTAGAAAACAATTGTTAGATAGATTTTTAAATTAAAAAAGGGATTTTGGGGACGGACTCATTTTTCCCTTTTTATATATAGTAAGAATCTTGTTGTCTAAGACAATAAAATGCCGGACTAAATCATCTGATACTACCAAATGATTTGCCCGGCATTTTTGAGTGAATAGAGTAATTTATCCTTTTATTCTCTCATAAACTCTTGAAGCCTTTACAGCTTCATTCAATTCAGAAAACATGTCTTTCATAAATATCAGCAAGTATTCTGCTTTTGTTTTTGAATCACAGCATTCTTTTAATACTGCCTTTATGAAATCCGTTATTGCTCTGTAAATCGAAGACATTTCTTCATCGCCTTCTTCTTGAACAAGCTCTTTAAGAAAATCTTCATAGGAAGTACTACTTTTTAATTTTTCCTGTAAATTTCTTAAATAACATTGCACTTGCACACTTTCTTCCAAGCCTTTCTTCTGTTCATAGATTTTTTCACTAAGAAATCTCATCAATTCTTCTTTTCCACTCATTTTTTCTTCTCTCCTATCTTTAAATTTCTAGTTGCCCGAGTCCTTGTGTCGTTTTAAATATTAGGAATATTCTACAAATGACTCTGCAATATTATACTCTATCTTTATTAATTTTTCAATCTTTTTTCTAGTTTACACTTTTTAAAGAAAAAAATTGAACATATGTACCTCTATTTATCAAGTGAAATATCCTACTTTAATAAATTTTTTATCAATACAAATTTATAGAATTAGAAAAAGGGAAAAATGAGTCCGTCCCCAATTTCCCTTTTTTACAATTTAAATTCTACAGGTTTATGTTCTTTTAAACTTTCTTGAACATCTAATATTCTTTGATTTGAAGAACCTCTAAATCTAAGACTTAAATCCTTTTTATCTTCTTCAAACTTACCATCTACCATTACATCTATATATTTCAAAAGCTCTTTTGTAGTTTCATTATTAGGAGCCATTTTTTCTACCACATCTTTTTCAAAATCGAAGCCTGTATAACACCATATATTTTTGTTAGGGAATTTCTCTTTTACTTTTTTGACTAATGGTAAAAGTCCTTCTTGATTTTGTTTTTCTAAAGGCTCTCCTCCTAAAAGAGATAGTCCTGAAATATAATCATGGTCTAAATAATTAATTACTTGATCTATTTGTTCATCTGTAAATTTATTGCCATAATTGAAATCCCATGCACATTCATTAAAACATCCTTTACAATGATGATTACAACCACTTACAAATACGGATACTCTAACACCTTCTCCATTTGCTACATCTACTCTTTTTATATCTGCATAATTCATATTCTATCCCTCTTTTCTCCATTTTGGTATTTTATTGGAAATACGAACCTGACTCGACATATTTAATAATCAAAAATCTCCGCCGAGTGATCCATAATCTTGTTGTCTTTGAGAATAAAAAAGGGAATTGGATATTCCCTTTTTTATTATAAATGCATTACTCTTTGTTTGATTTCTTTTGTTTTTCCTGCATTCCAGAAGTTTTCTCCTAAATATCCACAAGTTCTTCTAACAACTGTCATTTTTGAATGATCTTTATTTCCACAATTTGGACATTCCCATTCATTATCTTTATTTAAGATGATTTCTCCATCAAATCCACAAACATGACAGTAATCTGATTTTGTATTAAATTCAGCATATTGAATATTATCATAGATAAATTTAACAGCTGTTTCTAATGCATCAATATTTTTTTGCATATTTGGTATTTCAATATATGAAATAGCACCACCTGAAGATATTTTTTGGAATTCACTTTCAAATCCAAGTTTTTCAAATGCATCAATTTTTTCTCTTACATCTACATGGTATGAATTTGTATAATATCCTTTATCTGTTACATCTTTGATTGTACCAAATTTTTCTTTATCAATTCTAGCAAATTTATAGCATAAACTTTCTGCTGGTGTTCCATATAATGCAAATCCAATATTTGTTTCTGCTTTCCATCTGTTAACAGTTTCTCTTAAATGTCTCATAACTCTAATTGCAAAATCATGTCCTTCTGGTGTTGTATGTGATACTCCTTTCATCACTTTTGTCATTTCATATATTCCAATATATCCTAGTGAAATTGTTGAATATCCACCATATAATAATTTGTCTATTTTTTCACCTTTTTCTAATCTTGCAATAGCTCCATATTGCCAGTGAATTGGGCTAATATCTGAATGTGTTCCAAGTAATGCATAATGTCTACACATTAAAGCTTCTTTACATAGTTCTAGTCTTTCATCTAATAATTTCCAGAATTTATCTTCATCACCATCTGCAACAATCGCTACTTGTGGTAAGTTGATACTAACAACACCTTGATTAAATCTTCCTTCAAATTTGTAATTTCCATTTTCATCCTTCCAAGGTGATAAGAAGCTTCTGCATCCCATTGGGCTAAATACATTACCTTCATAGTTTTCTCTCATTTTCTTAGCTGAAATATAATCTGGATACATTCTCTTTGCTGAACATTTAACAGCTAATTTTGTTAAATAATCATATTCTCCACCTTTTAAGCAGTTACATTCATCTAATACATATACTAGTTTTGGGAATGCTGGTGTAACATATATACCTGCTTCATTTTTAATACCTTGATATCTTTGTCTTAATACCTCTTCAATAATCATGGCATTTTCTTTGATATATGGATCTCCCTCTTCTAGATGTAAGAATAAAGTTACAAATGGAGATTGTCCATTGGTTGTCATCAAGGTGTTAATTTGATATTGGATAGTTTGAACTCCTGCTTTTAATTCTGCTTTTAATCTATCTTGTACTAGGTCTTCTATTATATTATCAGACAATTTTCCTTTATATTTTTTCTCTATTTCTGATTTGAATTTATTATAGCTTTTTCTTAAATATTTTCCTAAATGTTTTAAATCTACTGATTGTCCACCATATTGGTTACTTGCAACTGCTGCGATAATTTGTGTTGTAACTGTGCACGCTACTTGGAAACTCTTTGGACTTTCTATCATTTTTCCATTCATAACCGTTCCATTATCTAACATGTCTGATATATTAATTAAACAACAGTTAAAAATTGGTTGCACAAAATAATCAGCATCGTGGAAATGTAAAACTCCATCAGCGTCTGCTTTGGCAATTTTTTCTGGTAATAATAATCTTCTTGTTAAATCTCTTGATACTTCACCTGCAATATAGTCTCTTTGTGTTGAAGCAAGTAACGTATTTTTATTTGAGTTTTCTTCTGCTAGTTCTTTATTTTCATTTCTGATTAATCCTAATATCGTTTCATCAGTTGTATTTTGTTTTCTAACCAAAGCTCTCGTATATCTATATACAATATATTTCTTTGCTAGTTCATATTTTTCAATTTCCATTAATTTCTCTTCGATGATATCTTGGATATCTTCAACTAACATTCTCTTTTTATTTAAATCTTCTATATATTGAATAATTCCTTTTATATCTTCTTTATTTGCTCTCTCTTTTGGCTTTACCTCCTGATTTGCTTTTTCAATTGCTACTTGAATTTTTGCTCTGTCATAATCAACAGCTCTTCCATCCCTTTTAATAACTTTCATTTCACATTTCCTCCTTCGATTAGTATGGTTACATTATACCTCTACAATTTTTATTTTCCGTTGCAAAAGCAACACATTATGAAAAAAAACTTTTTCCAGTTCTTAATCTCTTTCACCTCTAAGTATTTTTCTTTTATTACAAATATATTACAAAATTATTACAAAAATATTTTTGTTCTTTTGTTGCTTTTGCAACTTTTTTAATGTATAATGCTTATGTAATTTTAAAGGAGGAAAACACGTGAACACCAACTTTGACATAGAAAACTTCATTCTTGACTTTTCAAATTCTTGTCAAAAAAGGCAAAAAAAAGTTTTTGGCAAAAATGAAGTTGTCACAACTTATATAAAAAATAGAAATCAATTATGTATATTATTAGATGGAAATGCCGATTTAGTCCGTTATGACTTAAATGGTAATCGAACAATTGTAGAACATTTCTCAAAAAATGCTCTGTTTGGTGAAGTATTTTATACCATTACAACAAATAATGAATTATTAGTTGAAGCCAAATCAAATTGTACTGTTCTTTTCTATATCTATGATGACATTTTTCATAAATGTAGAAATAATTGTAAATTTCATCAAACTTTATCTGAAAATTTACCTCAACTAATTTTAAATAAAGTAACAGATTTAAATATGCGAATTGAATTATTAACGAAAAGATCTACTAGAGACAAACTACTTGGCTATTTTTCTTTACTTTCTACTAGAAAACTAAGTGCTTCTTTTGAACTTCCTTTTTCTCTAACGGATTTAGCAGACTATTTAAGTGTTGACAGAAGTGCTATGATGAGAGAATTGAAATTATTAAAAGAAGATGGATTTATAGAAAAAGTAGGAAATAGAATTATTTTGTTATATAAATAAAAAAATTGTCCAATTGGGGACATTTCTGTTTGGGACATTTTTAAAAAATTCTATAAAATAAAAATGATATATAATAAAAATTTATTACATTCCTCGGCTAACATTACATCATAAAGAAAAATTAAAGGTATCTAATAGGCACCTCTCAAAGCAAGATTTGAGATTCTCCTATTAGATACCTTAATTTTTTCTAATATGATTTCATTCACATTCGTCATTTCATAAATTTTTATTATATATGATTTTTATAGAATTAAAGATTTGCATAAAAATGTCCCAAACAGAAACGTCCCCAATTGGACAAAAAATGAGTCCGTCCCTAATTTCCCTTTTTTACTATTTCGTTGTTTGAATATAGTTCCATGAATCTAAGCACATATCTTCTAAAGTTTTTTCTGCTGTCCATCCTAATTCTTCTTTTGCTTTTTCAGGGTCTGCATAACAAGTTGCAATATCTCCTTCCCTTCTTGCTGTAATCTTATATGGTACTTTTTTGCCTGTTGCTTTTTCAAATGCTTTCACCATATCTAATACACTATATCCTTTCCCTGTTCCCAAATTGTAAATATATAATCCTTCTTTTTCTTTCTCTAATTTTTCTAAAGCTTTTACATGTCCTTTTGCTAAATCAACAACATGAATATAATCTCTAACACCTGTTCCATCTGGTGTATCATAGTCATTTCCAAATACAGATAATTCTGGTAAAGTTCCTGCTGCAACACGCACAACATATGGCATTAAGTTATTTGGTATTCCTTGAGGTTCTTCTCCAATTAATCCACTTTCATGTGCTCCAACTGGATTGAAATATCTTAATATACATATATTCCATGTATTATCTGAATGATAAGTATCTTTTAAAATTTGTTCAATAAATAATTTACTTGTACCATATGGATTTGTTGTTCCTCCAGTTTTACATTCCTCTGTTATTGGAATGGTTTCTGGATCTCCATATACAGTTGCTGATGAACTAAATATAAATGTTTTACAATTATATTTTCTCATTGTATCTAATACAACTAATGCTCCTGAAATATTATTTGTATAATATTCAATTGGTTTTTGAACAGATTCTCCTACTGCTTTAAATCCAGCAAAATTGATAACTGCTTCTATCTCATTTTCTTCAAAAACTTTTTCTAGTTTTTCTCTATCCATATAATTCATTTCATAAAATTTAAAATCTTTTCCTGTTATTTTTCTAATTGCATCTAATACACTTGGTTTGCTATTAGAAAAATCATCTATAATAACAATTTCTTTTCCTGCATTTAATAATTCTACTGCTGTATGACTTCCGATAAACCCAGCTCCTCCTGGTAATAATATTGCCATAAAATCATTCCTTTCTTTTTTATTGTTTACGCTTATATTATATTACTAGTTAGCAAAAAGTACAAGCTTAAATATATAAAAAATTGAACTTTAAGGTCTCTCCTTAAAGTTCACTAATTTCCATTCCATCTTTTGTATCTTTTACTTCATATCCTTTTTCTTTGATTAAATCTCTTAATCTATCTGACTCTGCCCAATTTTTTTCTTTTCTTGCTTGTTTTCTTTCTTCTACAAGTTTTAAGACATCCTCTGGAATTTCTATTTCTTTATTGGTTTCTTCTTTATCAATTTTAATTCCTAACACTGTATCAAATTTTAATAATAATTCCGCAATCTCTGGTGATTTTTTAGGATATTTTATCACTTCCCATACAAAGCTCATAGCAAGTGGCATATTCATATCATCATTAATTGCTTTATGGAATTCATTTTCTAATCTATCTAATTCTTTTTTATCTTCTTCATTTAAAGTATCTGTTCCATTTTTATTTGCCTGATATCCATTTCTTAATCTTTCTAATGATTTTGAAGATGCTTCTATTCCTTCCCATGTAAAGTTTAATTTATTTCTATAACTAGATGTATAACATAACAATTTATATACTAATGGGTCATATCCTTTTTCTTTAATGTCTTTTAATAGGTAAACATTTCCTAAACTTTTTGACATTTTTCCACCATTAATTAATAGATATTCTCCATGTATCCAATAATTAGCAGGAATTTTTCCACATACCCCTTTGCTTTGTGCAATTTCATTTTCATGATGTGTTGGTATTAAATCGATTCCTCCTGTATGAATATCAAATTGTTCCCCTAAATGTTTTCTTGACATAGCTGAACATTCAATATGCCATCCTGGATAACTTGGTCCCCATGGGCTATCCCATTTCATCAAATGATTTTCTGGAGCTTTTATCCATACAGCAAAATCATATGGATTTTTCTTTTCTGGATCCACATCCACTCTCGCTCCCGCTTTTTGTTCTTCTACATTTAAATTTGATAAAACTGGGTATTTATCTAATTTAGAAACATCAAAATAGATAGCAGTTGATGTTTCATAAGCATATCCTTTTTCTACAAGTTCTTTTACATATTTTAACATTTCTGGAATGTACTCTGTTGCTTTACAAATCACTTCTGGAATCTCTATATTTAAATCTCTTAAATCATCAAAAAATAATTTTGTGTAATGCTCTGCTATTTCTAATGGTGTTTTATGTTCTTCTCTAGCTGATTTGATCATCTTGTCCTCTCCTTCGTCTCCATCAGAAACCAAATGCCCTACATCTGTTATATTCATGACATGCTTAATTGTATATCCATTATATTTTAACATTCTTCTTAAAACATCTTGAAATATGTTTGTTCTCATATTTCCAATGGTTGCATCTTTGTATACAGTTGGTCCACATGAATATATTCTTATTTCCTTTTCATTGATTGGTTTAAATAAATCTTTTTCTTTTGTTAAAGTATTATATAGATATATATCCATTATTTCATCATCCCTTTCTTGTAGAATATGTATTATCTAGGTTCATTTTATCATTATGATTTTGTTTTAAATTGAGATGTGAAAAAATTCACATCTCAATCTTATCTTGGTGTTTTTAATTACTGAACTACATTTTCTGGTGGTGTTGTATTTCCGTTTTCTCCTGTACTATTACCACCACTTGGAGGATTTTCTCCACCTCCTGATGGTTCTTCTCCTGTTGTATTTCCGCCACCTGTTGTATTTCCTCCTCCTGTCGAATTTGTTGTGTTTGTTGTATTTGTATTTGAATCAGGTCTTTCTGGTTCTTCCTCTTTTGGTTCTGTATGCAATGTGCATACTCCATTTATTCTTGTTCCTGATGAACTTGATCCATTCACCGGTGTCCACAATCCTAATTGTTCTTTAGGAATAACTTCACCATAATAATTTTGTCTAACTTCACAATATTGTGAACAATAGTCTGTTGCTACTAATCCTGATTCTGAACAAATTGTTTGACTTCCATGTCCTTCACATTGTTCTGGTAAATTGTCTTGTGTGAAAATTTCTGTATACTTATTATTACATCCTGTTGTTGCTAAACATCCTGTTGTTCTACATACTGTTTGTTCTACTATACCGCTTGGTCTTGTAAATGTCGCATTTTCTAAATCTTCATGAATTGTTGTCATGACATTATCCCAAATAACACCTGCTGGGTTATTTCCTGAATAATAAACTGTTTCTGGTTGGTCATATCCAAACCAACATGATGCTGCATAATATGGTGTAAATCCACATAACCATCTATCATAATCATCATCTGTCGTTCCTGTTTTTGCTGCTACATCCATTCCTCTGATTGCACAATATGTTGCTGTTCCTCCTGATTTTACAGGTTCTTGTAATATAGATTTCACAATATAAGCATTTTGTTCCGATATAACTCTTGTTTGTTCTTGTTTTGGTGTTAATACTGTATTACCACTAGAATCTAACACTTTTGTATAGAATGTTGGTGTGATATATACACCATCATTTGCAATTGCGCTATATGCTGCTGCCATTTCTAATGGTGTTGCTCCATTGGTTGTTCCTCCTAATGCTAATGATAAATCTGCATCTTCATCAGCATTAATATGACTAAGTCCCATCTTATTTAAATATTCTATAGATTTACTTGGTGATAATTCTCTCATAATTTTTACTGCTGGCACATTTAAAGATTTTGCAATAAAATATCTCATATTAACAGAATCATTACTATATGTTCCACTTTGATTTTTAGGAACATAATTTCCAAAGTCTGTTTGTTGATCCATATATGCTGTTGCTGCTGTTATGACTTTTTCTTCTAATGCTGGTGCTACAACTGCAATTGGTTTTATAGATGAACCTGTTTGTCTAACACTTTGGGTTGCTCTATTTAATCCTCTACTTTCTGTTTTTTCTCCTAATCCCCCAACGGTTCCTACTACATTTCCAGTCTTATAATCGATGACTACCATTGCTGCTTGAGAATGATCATTTAATTTTTCTCCCGTTTCTTTATTAGTAGCTCTTCCTGCAACTACATATTTATCTTCCGCAAACTCCTCTTCCATTTGTGTTTGAATATTCGTATCTACTGTTGAATAAATTGTAAGTCCACTACTATATACATAGTTTTCGGCAAACTGCTCTGACCAATCTTTTTCTTCTATAAATTGATCAATTACTTGGTCTAATAAAGCTTCTGTATGATATGAATATGAAGAAGTGGTTGCAATTGCTCCTTTTTGGAAATTCAATCCTGCATCAACTTCTGCAATTGCTGCATCATATTCCTCTTGACTGTTGATATATCCTAATTCATTCATTTTATTTAAAGCTACTTTTGTTTGTTTTTTAATTAATTCTGTATTATCTGTTGTTTCATCAAATGGGTTATATCTACTTGGAGAACTATTGATTCCTGCCATATAGGCACATTCTGCTAATGTTAAATCTTTTGCACTTTTGCTAAAATAGTATTCTGCACCTAATTCAACACCATGTAAATTTCCTTCTCCACCAACATATAATATATTTAAATATAACTCTAAGATTTGGTCTTTAGATATCATTCTTTCTACTTGATAAGCTTTTGCCCATTCTCTTACTTTTCTCATGATACCAGCTATACCACTTCTCTCGTCATCTTGTGTAATATTTTTTACTAACTGTTGCGTAATGGTACTTCCACCATAAGAACTATTTCCCAATAAGGTTTGTAATATTGCTCCTGCCGTTCTTTTTATATCTACACCATGATGTTGATAAAATCTTTCATCCTCCATAGCTACATAAGCTTTCGGTAAATAGTCTGCCATATCTTCAAGGGTAATAATTTTCCTTTTTTCATCACCACTTAGTTCAGCAATGACAGCACCATTTTGGTCTACAATGACAGAATTTGCAGAAGCTACTGTTAATTCTTCTTTGGTAATTTCAAAATCGTCACCAAATAGCCCAAAAAATACACCTGCTACAACTCCCGCTCCAATGACACATAATAATAAAAATACTAATATAAAAATTTTAATTGCCATCATTAATTTTGGATGTCTTGCTGAAAATTTTCCTTCTCTATCTTTTGATTTCTTTCCTCTACCTTTTCTATTGGTATTTTGTGTTGACACTCTTTTTGTTGCTCTTGTATCTCTTTTATTTGCTGAATTTGGTCTTTTTCTTTTCTTTGCGTTCTTCATATTATATTTTCTTGTTGTTTCTCTATCACTACTTCTTCTATTACTACTTGGCATATGTTTACCTCCTTGCCAATTTCACTTTGTATTATCTTATTTTCATACTTATTCAAGTTTCAGAAAATCGATATCTACATTATATTATATTTTATAAAAAAAGGAAAGTATTTGATTAAATTTTTTAAATGATTGTTTTAACTCCTTTTAAATGTTGAATCATCACATTATCTCTTTTTATTTTTTTTAAAGTTTCCTCTATTGATTGATTTTTGTACTGTATTGCTTCATAAATATCTTTGGCTTCAAACGTTTCTAAATGTGGATTTGTTTTCCAATCAATTTCATAATCATTAATATTTAATCCATTAAATCGCTTGTCTTTTATTTTTACATTTCCTTTAAAATTAATAATTGTTGCTGTATTATAAATGGTATATCGATTTATCAATTCTGTTGGAAAATCTAAATTTAATATGATGTTAGTTTTTGATAATATTTTCCTTTTATTATTTCCTACATTAATGAAAATTCCTTGTTCTTCTGAAATTTTTTCTTCAATATTCTTAAAATGATTAATATGATTCGTAACAATTTTCACATGTTTATATTTAGTAACCAATTTTTCAATTGCATAAATTGCTAAATCCGAAATATCATTTACTAAAATTCCAATCTTTATTTCTTCCTCTTTTATCTTTAACTTTTTCATTATGTATTCTAAAACATCAAAGATTAACATTTGAAATAACCATTTTCCATCTACGATTTCATAATTATAGGAATATAGATAATTCATATAAGCTTCCTGTTGTTTAACCTGCTTACTTAATACTAACTTTTTACTATTGGTTTTATCTAAAATTGTCTTTGTTTTGATTGCCAATTTATATGCTGTTTTTTCATCTAAACTTGTCCCTAAGATTGGTAAAATAATAGTATCATTTTCTAATTTTACAATATGGAAAAATTCTGCAAATTTACTAGGCTTGTCAGTTTCTTTTATATAATACATAAAAAATCACCTCATATACTTTTCTATTTTAAGTATATTAAGGTGATTTTCATTATAGAACTTATAGTTTATAACTCAGCCTAATGCACAAGTGATAAATTATATAACAAATTCTAAAACATCTCCAATCACATTCGTAATGAAATAATTTATGAATACTTATCACTTGTGTATTAAGTTAATCTATAATTTTTAATTAATAACAATATCTCTTTTCAATAGTTTATCTTTTACAACACCGATTCCTATAAATTGTTGATTACTATATATTTTATAAATGCCATCTTTTAAATCAAAACTTAATTTTACACCATTTAAAAATAGTTGTAGTTTTCTTTCATTTAACTTTATCTCTTCTAAGTTTTTAAATAAACTTTCAATAGTTATCATATGTTCTTCAATAGCTTCTTTTGTTAGATCTTCAAGTAAAACAGATTGTTCTATGGCAAATGTTCCAACCTTTGTCCTTTGTAATTCTTTCATATATCCAACTGTTCCCATTTTTTTCGCAATATCTTCACATAAACTTCTGATATATGTCCCTTTTGAACAACTTACTTCAAATTTAATTTCACAGCTTTCCTTATCTATTTTCAACAATTTTATATCATATATTGTAATTTTCCTTGACTGAATTTCTACTTTCTGTCCCTTTCTAGCATATTCATATAATTTTTTTCCATTTACTTTAATAGCAGAATAGATAGGTGGTATTTGTTCTTGTTCTCCTAGAAAACTTTCTAAAACATTTTTTACTTCTTTGTCCTCTAATAAATTCTCATTAACAGTTTTTTCTTGTATAATATCTCCTTCTTCATCCCCTGTACTTTTTTCTATTCCTAATTTTAAAACCACTATATATGTTTTATCATGATTCATTAAATATTTGGAGCATAAAGTTCCTTTTCCAATTAATATTGGTAATACCCCTGTTGCTAATGGATCTAATGTACCTGTGTGCCCTACTTTCTCTCCTGTTATTTTTTTTACTTTTGCTACAATATCATGAGATGTATATCTTTTCGATTTATTAACAATTATTATTCCATTCATAATTTCGCCCTCATTACATTTTAAATACTTTATAAAATTCTTTGGCATCTTTGTTTTGACAACAATCTACAATTCCTTCTATATATGCATTATATTTTATAACATCTACTTGTTTATAATTCCATATTTCCCTAAATATTTCCTTAAATTTTTCTATTTGTTTCTTTTCCATTTCCAAATCTAATATTGGATTGATTTCATTCCATTCCACATCTTTTATATCTTTATTAAACTTTTTTGAAAAATCTACCTTATTCATTATTCGAATCGTTAAATCATTCAATTTCACACAAACAAATTGGAGATTTTCTTTCTCTGAAACATCTATATCCTCTTCTTGATAATATACATTATATATACTTTTTGCCTTTCTCCTGCTAAAGATAATATATTCACCTTGTGATTCTAAAATAATAAGTGGAAATTTTCCCAAATCATATTCTGGAGGCTCTGTATAGGCTCCAACAGCCATTTGAACTTCAGAAAAAAATCGTTTCCAATAAATTTCTGCTTCTATTTTCTGTTCTATAAAAATTACTATGTCTTTCAGTTGTTTAATTTCTTTTTCAGTTATTTTATCTTCATATCCTGCATTGTTATATGCAATAAAATCTATGATTTCCAAATAGGCATCCAAAAAATTGTTGCTTTCTATTTCTTTTTTTATATTCTTTAAACTCTCTAATTGTTTATGGCTGAAATCATATTCAGAATTATCAAACAAAGCATTATTTTCATCTATATATGCAATTACCAAGTTACACTTGTCATATATTTCTATTAATACATTATTTTTTTCTATATTTTGAATATTTAATGACATATTATCCAACAATTGTTTCCTTATATTTTCCATTTTTCTGGTACTCCCTTACAATTAATATTTTTACTGTTTTATTATCACATATATAATATATATTTTTACACTAAAAAATTTACTTTATATTACCTTTCTAATTTCTTTTATTAATTTTTCTTTTACTTGTTCAACTGTTCCTGGAACCACTGCTCCAGCTGCTCTTGGATGTCCTCCACCGCCAAAAATATAACAAATATCAGAAACATTAATATTTGAACCATTTCCTGTTCTCATAGAAACTTTATATAGATTTTCTTCTCTTTCACGAATGAATACAGACACTTTAACACCTTCTATACTTCTTCCACTTTCAACAATTCCTTCATGGTCTCCTGGTTCTGCATGTACGTCTTCTTCATCTTTTTTAGTAATATATGTAAATGCAATTTTTTCATCTTCTAACAATTCTAATCGATTCATTGCTCTTCTTAATAATTCAAAATTAGATTTTCTTCTGGTTTCTAATACTCTTTGATAAATATCAGATATGTTTACACCTTTTCTTAATAATTCTGCTGTAAATTCAAATGTTTCTGCTGTTACACTTGAATACTTAAATCCTCCTGTATCAGTAATAATTCCTGTTACAATACAACTTCCAATTTCTGCATCAATGTCAATATCAAAATATTCAAACATACCTGCTAAAATCTCACAACAAGCAGGCGATGCTGGATTCACAAAATTCAAATCTCCATACATCATATTGCTACTATGATGATCTATCACTATTGTTTTTTTGGCTTTTTCAAAATATTCTCTTCCAACCAATCTTTTTAAATCAGCACAATCCAATGAAATGGCTAAATCATATGTTTCAACATCTGAAGTCGTTTTTACTGTATTCGCTTCTGGTAAGAAAGCAAATGTTCTTGGAAATTCTTTTACAATAACATCCACTTTCTTTCCCATTTTCTTTAAAGCCAAATTCATTGATAACATACTTCCAACAGCATCACCATCTGGTGTTTCATGTGCCATTATAACAATTGTTTCTGCTTGTTTTATTTCTACTAAAATATCATCTAACGTCATTTTTTTATTCCTTTCTTCTAATGACAGGGGACACACCTTACCTCTTGGTCATTTCTTCTTTGGGTAGACAAATCTCGCTTTTTAAGAACTTTCTCTCCTCTTTCTTATTTAAATTATTTATCTAAGTTCTTAAAGAAGCGTTAAGATTTGTCGGCGCGAAAAATTGCTTCGCAATTTTTCTGTGCAATATTGTTTATTTGTTGAATAGAAAAATCTTTTTTCTATTCAACAATAAATGTCCCCTCCCCTTGTGATTTACTGTTAACCTTTGCTATAGGTTCCCTCTAAATTTTACTCTTGTTCCTCTTTTTTAGGCATGATTTCTTTTAAAATAGAGTCAATTTTTGCACCATATTCAATAGAATCATCTAACTCAAAAATTAATTCTGGTGTATTTCTTAAATTAATTCTTTTTGCCAATTCACTTCTGATATATCCTGATGATTTTTTTAGTCCTGCTAATGTATCTTTTACATTTTTTGAATTTAGAATACTAACATATACTTTAGCAAATTTCAAGTCATTTGTTACTTTTACTTTTGTAACACTAATAAGTCCTGTAACACTTGGATTTTTTAATTCATATCCTATAATTTGGCTAATTTCTTTTCTATATTCTTCATCAATTCTCCCTAATCTTGGGTTTTCTTTTCCTTGCATATATTTCTCTCCTTTGTTTCAGCTTTTAGAAAAAAGGGATTTTCTCCCTTTCCTCTAAATTATCTTTTAATTTCTTCCATAACATAAACCTCAATGATGTCTCCCTCTTTGATATCATTATAGTCTTCAATTTGCATTCCGCATTCAAAACCTTTTGTAACCTCTTTTACATCATCTTTAAATCTCTTTAAAGTAGCTAAATGTCCATCATGGATAACAATATTATCACGAATAACTCTTACACCTGCATTTCTTTCGACTTTTCCATTTAATACATAAGCTCCTGCAATTGTTCCTACATTTGAAATCTTGAATGTTTGTCTTACTTCTACATTTCCAATTACTTTTTCTTCATATTTAGGTGCTAACATTCCTTTCATAGCAGCTTCTACATCTTCTATTGCTTGGTAAATAACAGAATATTGTTTAATTTCTACTTCTTCTTTTTCTGCCATTTCTTTTGCTGTATGGTCAGGTCTTACATTAAATGCTATAATAATCGCATTTGATACTTTTGCAAGTGTAACATCTGATTGGTTAACTGCTCCTGCCGCACTATGAATAACTTTTACTCTAACTTCTTCATTTTGTAATTTTTCCAATGATTGTTTTACAGCTTCTACAGAACCTTGGACATCTGCTTTTACAATTAAGTTTAATACTTTTAGTTTTCCTTCTTCCATTTGGCTAAATAGATTGTCTAGAGTTACTTTTGTAACACTATTTATTGCTTGTTCTCTTGCTTGACGTTTTCTTCTATCTATCAAATGTTTTGCCATTTTTTCATTTTTAACTTCATAGAAGGTATCTCCTGCTTCTGGTACATCTGTTAATCCCATAATTTCAACTGGTGTAGATGGTCCTGCTGATTTTACTTTTTTACCTTTATCATTTGTCATAGCTCTAATTCTTCCGATTGATGAACCAACCACAATCGTATCTCCTACATCTAAAGTACCTCTTTGTACTAACATTGTTGCAATCGCACCTTTTGCTTTATCTAGTCTAGCTTCTATAACGGCACCTTTTGCTTGTTTGTGTGGATTTGCTTTTAATTCTAATACATCTGCTTCTAATAATACCATTTCTAATAATTGATCAATATTTTGATGTTTTTTAGCAGAGATTGGAACATAAATGGTATCTCCTCCCCATTCTTCTGGTACTAATTCATATGTCATTAATTCTTGTTTTACCTTATCAATATTGGCATCTGGCAAATCAATTTTATTAATTGCAACAATGATTGGAATTCCTGCTGATTTTGCATGGTTTATGGCTTCAATTGTTTGAGGCATAACACCATCATTTGCTGCAACTACTAAGATTGCAATATCTGTAATTTGTGCACCTCTTGCACGCATTGCTGTAAACGCTTCATGTCCTGGTGTATCTAAGAAAGTAATTTCTCTATCATTAATTTTTACCATATATGCACCAATGGCTTGTGTAATTCCTCCAGCTTCTCCTTCGATGACATTTGTTTTTCTAATCGCATCTAAAAGAGATGTTTTACCATGGTCTACATGTCCCATAACAACAACAACTGGTGGTCTTGGTTGTAAGTCTTCTTCTCTATCTTCAGATTCATCAAATAGAATATCTTCCTCTGTTACTGTTTCTTTTTTTGTTGCTGTAATACCAAATTCTTGAGCAATTAAATATGCTGTATCAAAATCAATTTCTTGATTGATGGTTGCCATAACACCAAAACCTAATAATTTTTTGATAACTTCTGCCGTTGTCTTTTTCATTTCTGCTGCTAAATCTTTTACAGTAATAGTTTCTGGAATTTCTATATCTGTTAATTTGAAGATTTTTTGTTTTGTTCTTTCTTCTTGGTTTTGATTTTTCTTCTTCTTTCCTCTTCTTCCTCTTTCTGTTGTTAAATCATAATAATCTAACATGCCACCTTCTTGGTCATCAAACATATTTGATAATTGATTTGCTGTTTTTAATGTTTTTAATTTTCCTTCATCAAAATTACCATTATTAGAATTTCTTCTATTTTTTGATTTTTTAGTGCTTTTATTTTCATCAAATTTACTATTATTTTTTTGTTTGTCAATATTTTTGTTATATTCTCTTATATTTTCTTTTTCTACCACTTCTGTTGCCATAATATTTTTAATATTTTTCTCGATTCCTTTTTCATCTAATGGTCTTTTTCCATATCTTTCATTATTATTGGCATTTCTATTATTAAATTTATTGTTATTTCTATTAAAGTTATTATTATTGTTATTATTAAAACCATTATTTTTTCTTTGATTATTATAATTATTGTTTCTATTTTGATAATGATTATTCATATTATTATTGTTATTTACTTTTACATTTTTTGTCTCTGTTTTCATATTCTTATTTTCTTCAACCTTTTCTGGAACTTTGATAGATTTTTCTTCTTGAACAGTTTTCACTTCTGGTTTTGTCTTTACTTCTTCTTTGATAACTGGTTCACTTTTTACTTCTGTTTTTTCTTCCTTTTTTACCTCTTCCTTCTTTGGTTCTGGTTTATTTAATCCAAACAATTCACTAACTGTCATTGGCTTATTTGGTTTATTTCTATACACAATGTTATAGTCTTTATTTGCTTTTCTTTCAACAAAACCAATATTGCTATTTCTTTTTTCTTCTTTTTTTACAACTTCTTTATTCTTTTCGGCATCATCTTGTGCAATAATGACTTCTCTTCTAATAATAACAGGCGTTTCTTTTTTGGTTTCTTTTTTAGCATCTTTTTTGCCTTCTTTATTTTCTTCCACTTTTTTTGTTCCTGTACCTTTTTTTGCAATCTCCTCTTCTATTCTTTTAGCATCATTTTCTTCCACACCACTTAAATGGCTTTTGGCTTCAATATTTAATTTGTTAGCAACGTCTAATATCTCTTTACTTGTTAAATTTAATTTTTTTGCTATTTCATGTATTTTTATTTTACCCAAGAGCTTCACCCCCATTGTTTATTTTTTCTATTTCTTTAGATAAATTTATATCTTGTATACCAAGTATTGCTTTGTTCTTCTTTCCTATCGCTTTACTTAATGTTTCTATATCTGCTATTTGTATAATTGGTATATGAAACTGTTCACATATTTTTTTAAATTTATCTTTCGTTCTATCTGATGAATCCTCTGCTAGAATCACTAACTTTACCGTTCTCTTTTTTATACTATTTTCTACGCTGTCTGCACCAAAAGCTATTTTTCCGTGCTTTTGCAGATAATCCAATTAAACCTAATATTTTCTTATTTACCAAGTATGACACCTCTTAAACTTTCATAAATTTCATCTGATATATGTATATCTAATACTTTTTCTAATCTTTTTGATTTGATTACTTTTTCTAGGCATTTTATATCATCACAAATATATGCTCCTCTACCTTGCATTTTTCTGGTTCTGTCTACATGTATTTCATTATCTTTATTTTTTACAATTCTAATTAATTGATTTTTATCTTTTTTCTCATTACATCCCATACAAGTTCTTTGTGGTATCTTTTTCACATAAAATCCCCCTTTTATTGTATGTTTCTGAATTCTAATTATTCTTCATTTTCTGTTTCTTCTTGTTTTTCTTCTCCTTCTTGTTGAGCTTTCATTAACATTTCTCTAAATTGTGTTTCTGATTTAATATCAATCTTCCAATTTGTTAATTTAGCCGCTAATCTTGCATTTTGTCCCGATTTTCCGATAGCAAGTGATAACTGATCATCTGGAACAATGACTTGTGCAAATTTTTCTTCTTCTTTTATATCTACTGCTAATATTTGTGCTGGTAATAATGCTGAAGATATATAGATTGATGGGTCTTCATTCCATTCGATAACATCTATTTTTTCTCCATTTAATTCATTAATAACATTTTGAATTCTGACACCTTTTTGTCCTACACA
Organism: uncultured Clostridia bacterium; assembly: GCA_944392665.1. GTDB lineage: Bacteria > Bacillota > Clostridia > TANB77 > CAG-508 > CAG-269. The sequence continues at coordinate 27,178 of CALXXJ010000021.1, forward strand.
AGAACCAACAGGATCAATATTTGGATCTGGAGAATATACAGCTACTTTACTCCTATATCCTGGATCTCTTGATACACTCTTAATCTCTATAACACCTTCATAAATTTCAGGTATTTCAAATTCTAATAATTTTCTTACAAAGTCTGGATGACTTCTAGATACGATAACTTGTGGTGCTCCTTTTGCTCCTCTTTCTACATCTAGTACATATCCTTTTATTTTATCATTTACTCTATAGTTTTCAGTTGGTACTTGTTCTTTTGTTGGCATAATTCCTTCTAGTCTTCCTAAATCCATTACAACAATATTTTTATCTGCCTTTTGAATAATTCCTGAAACGATTTCACCTTTTCTATCATTAAATTCTGTATAAATAATTTCTCTTTCTGCTTCTCTTAATTTTTGAATAATAACTTGTTTTGCTGTTTGTGCTGCAATTCTTCCAAAGTTTCTTGGAACGATTTCTACTTCTACTGAATCTCCAATGTTAACATCTTTATTAATTTTTTTTGCATCTTCTAAACTAATTTCTAATGCACTATCATTTGCGTGTTCCATTACTTCTTTAATAGAATACACATGTGTTGCACCAGTTTGTGGGTCCATTACAATTTTCACATTATCTAATGCATCAAAATTTCTCTTATATGCTGTTAATAATGCTGTTTCAATTGATTCCAATAAATATTCTTTTTTGATTCCTTTTTCTTTTTCTAATTCTTCTAAAGCTAATATTAATTCCTTATTATCGATTGCTGGTTCTTTTGCTTTGCTTTTCATTTTCTTTCCTTCCTTTCTTACTTTTCAATCCAGATTGGAAAAGAATTAAATTTTGGCACGGAAAATTTCATTTAAAAGGCAAGGGCGCATACGTTTGTATGTAACCGCGTTTTAAATGGAATTTGACAAAGCCAAAATTGTAATTATTTTTCAATTCCAATGATATACGGTTTTAACCTGTGCTATACTCTTTCTTTCGACTTTTATATCATCTTCTAATATGATATATTCTTCATTAAAATCCTTTAATATTCCTTGATATTCTTTATTTCCCAATGCATCTTTTTTGAATAATTTGATAGCAATTTCTTTTCCTTTATTTTGTTCCAAGTGCTTATCTTTTCTTAGTACTCTTTCGATTCCTGGTGATGATACCTCTAAGAAATATTGCTCTTTGATATAATTTGCTTCATCTAGTAAATCAGATATTTCATCATTTACTTTTTCACAATCTTTTAAGTCAATTCCTTCTGGTTTATCAATATAGATTCTTAGGAAATAATTTTTTCCTTCTTTTGCATATTCTACATCGTATAAGTCATAACCTATGTTTTCTATTTTTTCTTTTAATAGGTTCTCAACTTTTTCTTCTATATTTGCCAAGAAGTTTTCCTCCTTTTTTCAAAATTTAAGAGTGGGATTTGTTCCCACTCTCTCGCTCTTGTTGTTTTCCTTATATATTATACCCACTTTTTACCAAAAATGCAAGGTTTTTTCAAAAAAATTTCACAAAATAGCTGATAACACGGGAGTTTGACACTTTTGAAAGTTTAAAATTGATGTAAGCATTTAAAATGCTTAATTTTTTTGTCAAATTTTT
>CALXXJ010000022.1 GCA_944392665.1 uncultured Clostridia bacterium
AAAAAGGTTTTAAATTCTGCTTTATTAATTGTTTTTTCTTTATAAAAATCATTTACTAAGGTCATAAAAGTTGAAACAGCTGTATTAAATTTCATTTCTTCAATATCAGTAGATACCTTTTTAATAGCTCTATGCATTGCTTTTTCAAATTTTGGAGAATATGTTTCACCATCTACTAATAAATTTTGAAGATTCCAAACTCTATCTAAGAATTTTGCACAACCTCTAATACTTTCCATAGACCATGGAGCTGTTTGATCAAAAGGTCCCATAAACATTTCATAAACTCTAAAAGCATCTGCACCAAATTCATTAACAATATCATCTGGATTCACAACATTACCTTTAGATTTAGACATTTTTTCTCCATTACTTCCAAGAATCATTCCATGAGAAGTACGTTTTTGATATGGCTCTTTTGTTGGAACAACACCAATATCATATAAGAATTTATGCCAAAATCTTGAATATAGTAAGTGAAGTGTTGTATGTTCCATACCACCATTATACCAATCAACAGGTGACCAGTATTCTAATGCTTCTTTTGAAGCTAAGGCTTTATCATTGTGAGCATCCATATATCTTAGATAATACCAAGAAGAACCAGCCCATTGAGGCATTGTATCAGTTTCTCTTTTGGCTTTTCCACCACAATGAGGACAAGTGGTATTTACCCATTCTGTATGTCTTGCAAGAGGTGATTCACCATTTTCACTTGGTTCATAGTCTTCAACTTCAGGTAGTTTTAAAGGTAATTCTTCTTCTGGGATAGGAACCCAACCACATTTTTCGCAATAAACCATAGGGATTGGTTCACCCCAATAACGTTGTCTAGAAAATACCCAATCACGCAATTTATAATTTACTTGTTTTTTACCAATGTGATTATCTTCTAAGAAATCAGTGACTTTTTTCTTAGCTTCTACAACTGATAAATCATTTAAAAATCCTGAATTCATTAATATACCAGTTTCAACATCTGTAAAAGCTTCTTTATCAATATCACATTCAATTGTGTCATCAACAGGTTTAATAACTTGAACAATTGGTAAATGGAATTTTTTTGCAAATTCATGGTCACGTGTGTCATGTCCAGGTACAGCCATAATAGCACCTGTTCCATAAGTGATTAAAACATAATCAGAAATCCAGATAGGAATTTTTTCATTGGTTAATGGATTAATGGCTTTAATTCCTTTTATCTCACAACCAGTTTTCTCTTTATTTAATTCTGACCTTTCAAAATCAGATTTTAAAGAAGCTTGATGTTTATATTCTTTAATTTCATCCATATTGGTAATTTTATCAGCAAGTTTATCAATCATATGATGTTCTGGAGCAACAACCATGTAAGTAGCTCCAAATAAGGTATCTGGTCTTGTTGTATAAACTGTTAAAGTTTCGTCAGAACCAGCAATTTTAAAAGTAACTTCTGCACCTTCAGAACGACCAATCCAATTTTTTTGCTGTGCTTTAATTTTATCCAAAAAATCCACATCATCTAAATCATCAATTAACCTTTGTGCATATTTTGTAATTCTTAACATCCATTGACTTTTTTCTTTTTGAACAACTGGACTTCCACATCTTTCACAAACACCATTGACAACTTCTTCATTAGCAAGTCCTACTTTACAACCTGTGCAGAAGTTAATAGGCATTGTAGCTTTATATGCCAATCCATGTTTATATAATTGAATAAATATCCATTGTGTCCATTTATAATACTCTGGATCAGTTGTATTAATTTCTCTTGACCAATCAAAAGAAAAACCAATTGATTTTAATTGTTCTCTAAAATGATTAACATTTTTTTCAGTTGTTATTTTTGGATGAATATGATTTTTAATAGCATAATTTTCAGCAGGTAGTCCGAAAGCATCAAATCCAATTGGGAATAATACATTATATCCTTGCATTCTTCTTTTTCTTGCAATGATATCTAATGCAGTATAACTTCTAGGGTGTCCTACGTGAAGACCTTGACCTGATGGATATGGAAATTCAATTAATCCAAACCATTTTTTCATTGTGAAGTCATCTTTTGCATTAAATGTTCCTTCAGCATACCATTTATCTTGCCATTTTTTTTCAATTTCTTTAAAGTTATAACTCATGCTTCTAATCCGTCCTTTCAAATGTTTTATAAACCGTATTATACAACAAAAAACTAAGAGTTTCAAGAGAAAAAGGCGAATTCATATAGATAATAATCAATCCTGTTCACAGTTCAGTGTTCAACTCCTTATATGTTTATTTCTTATAAATTCCTCGGCTCAATACGAATGAAAAGAAACTCTAAAATAATTTTATGGCAGCTCTCACGTCAAGCGCGAACATTTTCCATAAAATTGTCTAAAAGTTTCTAATCATTCTCCAATCACATTCGTTATTTATTCGAAATAAACATATAAAGAATTGATCACTGAACTGTAAACAATCTTGAAATGAAGGAGGAAAAATGATAGAATGCATAACGAGGTGAATGACATGATAGATATATTAAGGGCAAAGAGAGTATTTGCAGAATATGTGAAAGCATATGATGCAGGAAATGATAAAATAAAAATGAAAATAGAACATATAGAAAGAGTTTCACAAGTTGCAAAAAAATTAGCAACAAAACTAGAACTTGAGGAAGAGGATGTAAAGTTAGCAGAATTAATAGGATTGCTTCATGATATAGGAAGATTTGAACAAATTAAAAGATATAACACGTTTAATGACAAAAAAAGTGTTAATCATGGAGAATATGGTGTGCATGTATTATTTAATAAACAGGATGGAATTATTCGAAAATTTATAGAGGATAATCAATATGATAATATTATTAAAAATGCGATTTACTATCATAATAAAGATAAATTAGATATACCAGACAACCTAACAACCAGAGAGTTATTACATATTAAGATTGTAAGAGATAGTGACAAGATTGATATATTAAATATATTAACATATGAAAAAAAGGAAACTGCTTGGGAAAAAGCGGATTTATCAGACGATGTGATTACGGAAGAAATTTATAACGAATTTATGGAAAATGGAAGAATTGATTATCATAAGAGAAAAACAAGTGCTGATAGTTTAGTAGGACATTTTGCATATATTTTTGATTTTAATTTCCCAGAAAGTATACAATTTATAAAACAGCAAAATTATATGGAAAAAATATATAAACGATTTGAATTTCATGATTCAAAAACGATGGAACAATATCAAAAAATATATAATAAAGTAGTAAGCTATATGAAAACAATTCTATAAAAGATGAAATGTAAAAGTAACATGGTATAAGAGTTTCTTAAACTATGCATTTTGTATAAAAACATAAGAATTAATAGCAAAAATTATATTAAGAATATTTTATAAATATAGATATTATTTTCAGAAAGGAAAGAAAAACAAAATTGAGCAAAAAATTAATCATAACAGAAAAACCATCTGTGGCAATGGAATTTGCAAAAGCATTAAAAATAACGACAAGTAGAAAAAATGGGTATTTAGAATCTAATGATTGGATTATTACATGGTGCGTAGGACATTTAGTCACTATGAGTTATCCAGAAAAGTATGATGAAAAATTGAAATTGTGGAGACTAGATACTTTACCATTTATTCCAGAAGAGTGGAAATATGAAATTATACCACAGGTGCAAAATCAATTTAATATTGTGCAACAATTATTGCAAAGAGAAGATATAGATGAAATATATAATGCCGGAGACTCTGGAAGAGAAGGAGAATATATACAAAGACTTGTGTTTATGATGGCAAAACCAAATCCGAAAGCAAAAATGAAAAGAGTATGGATAGATTCACAGACAGAAGAAGAAATCTTAAGAGGAATTCGAGAAGCAAAAGACATGTCAGAATATGATAGTTTATCAGATAGTGCTTATTTAAGAGCAAAGGAAGATTACTTAATAGGAATTAATTTTTCTAGATTATTATCTATCATATTTGGAAGAAGATTAGCACAAAATATTCATGAAGATAGAGCATCTATTTCTGTGGGAAGAGTCATGACTTGTGTGTTAGGAATGGTTGTATCTCGTGAAAGAGAAATCCGAAATTTTGTGAAAACAAAGTATTATAAAATTATCGGAGAATTTGGAGAAGAACAAGCTTCTTTTAAAGCAGATTGGAAGGCAACAGAAAAATCTACCGTATGGGAATCTCCGAAATTGTATAATGAAACAGGATTCAAAAAAGAAAACGATGCGAAGGAATTTATTGCAAATTTAAGTAATAAAAAGGCAGTAATAACAGAATTAAAAAAATCAAAACAAAAAGAAAATGCACCATTGTTATTTAATTTAGCAGAAATTCAAAATGAATGTACCAAACGATTTAAAATCAAACCAGATGAAACATTAGAGATTATCCAAAATCTATATGAGAAAAAATTAGTTACCTATCCTAGAACAGATGCAAGGGTATTATCAACAGCAGTTAGCAAAGAAATCAATAAAAACTTAAATGGAATTGCAAAGGGTTGCAAAGATGAGGAGATACAAGGATATATCAAAAAAATGGTAGAAGAAAAATATTCTACGAATTTAGCAAAAACAAAATATGTCAATGATAGTAAAATCACAGACCACTATGCGATTATTCCAACAGGACAAGGGTATGAAAATTTTAATGGGTTACCACAATTGCAAAAAGATATTTATCTTGTGATTGTAAAACGTTTTTTAGCAATTTTCTATCCACCAGCAGAATATAATAAGATTCAATTAACGATTGAAGTAGAAATGGATAAAGAGAAAAAAGAAACATTTACCACAAGTGGAAGAGTATGTATTAATCAAGGATTTTTAGAAATCCTAAAACCAGTAGATAAAGAAAATAAAAAGAAGAAATCCACAAATGGTGAGCAAGATGTGGAAAATAAAGAGGAAGAAAATGAGAATGGTGAAAATAAAGCAACAGATTTGGAAATTCTAAAGAAACTGAAAAAAGGACAAGAAGTATTAATTAAGAATTTTGAAATCAAAGAAGCAGAAACATCACCACCAAATAGATATAATTCAGGTTCTATTATTTTAGCGATGGAAAATGCGGGAAAATTAATAGAAGAAGAGGAATTAAGAGAACAAATAAAAGGTGCTGGAATTGGAACAAGTGCCACGAGAGGAGAAATTATTAAAAAATTAGAGAAGATTAATTATATAGAAATTAATAATAAAACCCAGATTATTACACCTAGTCAAAAAGGAGAATATATCTATGATATTGTATTACAATCTATGCCAGATATGTTAAATCCAAAGTTAACAGCTAGCTGGGAAAAAGGGTTAGATATGGTGGCAAAAAAAGAAATCAAACCAGAAGAGTTTATGACAAAATTGGAAAATTATATCAATAGTAAATTTAATAAATTGGTTGTTAAAATGTAAAGTAGAGATGTAATTATAGACACCTCTGCTTTTGGGATTAAAAGAAAATATATTTCATAAAACTATTTATATTTTTTAAAAAAAGTAGTATAATATAGAAATCAAACAAACAAGGAGAAGAAAATGAATACTATATTAGGAGAGCTTGGAAAATCTCAAAAGTTTGTAACATTGGTAGATCAAATCGAAAAAGAAAAAAGCCCGATAATGTTATCGGGCTTAACTGGCGTGGGAATGGTAGAACTATTAGCTAGTATCAATGAATATGCCAAAAGACCAATTCTAATTGTTACATACAATGAAATTCAAGCAAAACAAATATCAGAAAACATAAAAGCATTTATGGATAAGGGAAATATCTTTCCTAAAAAAGAAATTGTCACTTATGACTATATTGCAGAAAGTAAAGACTTACCTTATGAAAGAATAGAAGTCTTAAGTAAAATTAAAGAAAAAAGAAGTCCAATCATTGTAACAACGATTGAAGCGCTAATGCAAAAATTACCGCCAAAAGAGGTACTATTTAAAAATCTGTTACATTTCAAAGTAGGGGATATCTGTTCATTAGAAGATATAAAGAAAACTTTAGTCAATTTAGGATATGTAAGATGTGATTTAATAGAAGGAAGAGGACAATTTAGTATCAGAGGTGGCATTTTAGATATTTCTGTTTCTGACAAAATAGGTGTGAGAATTGAATTTTGGGGAGATGAAGTCGATTCTATTAGAAATTTTGCCATTGTTAGCCAAAGATCAATCAATACCTTAGAAAAAGTAGAAATTTATCCAGCACATGAATACATATTAGAACAATCCATAGAACAAGTATGCAAAAATATCAGAAATTTAAGTGTAAATGAAAAACAAAAAGAAATCGTAGAAGAAGATATAGAGCAAATTATTGGTGGAAACTATATTAGTAAAATTGATAAATATTTTGATTGTTTTTACACACATTCTTCTACATTATTAGATTATTTATCAGACAAATATATTATTGCATTAGATGAAGAAAGAAAAATAGAGCAAAGAACAGAAAATATTAAACAAGATAGAAAAAATCTAATTAATGCTTTAGTGGAAAAAGAAAAAATGATCCCACAAAGTTTAGAGAATACAATTGAGTATGAAGAAATCGAAGATATTTTAGAAAATGGAAAAAGAAATTTAATCTATTTAGAAAAACAAGATAGTGTAATCAATAAACAAGCAGAAAAATGTGTTTTTGAATATAGAGAAGTGAATTTCTATAAAAGTGAGATTGAAAACTTATTTGAAGAATTAAAAGAAGCAATAAAACAAAAAAAGAGTGTATATATTTTAGTCGAGAACAAAGAAAAAGCAAAAAAACTAAAAGAAATACTAGAAAAAGAAGAAATTATTTGTAAGATAGAAGAAAAATTAGACAAAACCATTGTCGTAAAGACTGTAGAAAAAGTCGTTACCATAGGAATTGGAAAAATATCAGCAGGTTTTGAAAATTATGAAATTAATCAATTGGTTATTTCAGCAGATGAATTGATTAGTGGAGAAAAGAGAAAAAGAAAAGCTGTCCATTCTGCTTATACAGAAGGAGAAAAGGTTGTATTTGCAGATTTAAAAATAGGAGATTATGTGGTTCATAAAACCTATGGAATTGGTATCTATATAGGTGTCAATACTATAAAAGCAGATGGAACCATTAAAGACTATATCAAAATCAAATACAAAAATGATGATATTTTATATGTACCAACAAACCAAATGGACATGATTCGAAAATATGTTGGTGGAGATAAGATTAATCCAAAAATCAATCGATTAGGTAGCAAAGAATGGGAAAATACCAAAACAAGAGTTAAGAAAAACTTAAGAGAAGTGGCAACAGAATTAATCGAGTTATATGCAAAAAGAGAAAAATCACAAGGGTTTAGTTTTAGTAAAGATACACCATGGCAAAATGAATTTGAAGCAAAATTTCCATATCAAGAAACAGATGATCAATTACGTTGTATCGAAGAAGTTAAAAAAGATATGGAAACCAATAGACCAATGGATAGATTATTATGTGGTGATGTTGGATATGGTAAAACAGAAGTGGCCATAAGAGCAGCATTTAAAGCTGTTATGGATCAAAAACAAGTAGCATACTTAGCACCAACAACAGTTTTAGCAGAACAACAATATCAAGAATTTAAAGAAAGAATGAAAGATTATCCAATCAAAGTAGAAATATTGAACAGATTTAAGTCTGCAAAATATCAAAAAGAGGTTATTAAAGGTTTGAAACTGGGAGAAGTAGACGTTGTTGTGGGAACCCATAGAATCCTTAGTAAAGACGTGGAATTCAAAGATTTAGGATTACTTATTATTGATGAAGAGCATCGATTTGGTGTAAAAGATAAAGAAAAAATAAAACAATATAAGACAAATGTAGATGTATTGACCATGACAGCAACACCAATTCCAAGAACTTTACACATGTCTATTGTAGGTGTGAGGGATATGTCTGTTATCTATGAACCACCACATAACAGAAGACCTGTGCAAACCTATGTATTGGAATATGATAGAGAAGTTATAAAAGAAGCGATTACAAAAGAATTAGAAAGGGATGGGCAAGTATTTTACATCTTTAATAATGTAGAAAATATTCAGAGAAAAGCAGATGAAATATCAAGATTGGTACCAGAAGCAGAAGTTTCTTATGCACATGGACAAATGTCAGGAAATCAGATTGAAGAAATCATGGATGATTTTATTCAAAAGAAATCCAATGTATTGGTTTGCACAACCATTTTGGAATCTGGAATTGATATACCAAATGCCAATACCATTATTGTTGAAAATGCGGATAGAATGGGATTAGCACAGTTATATCAAATACGAGGAAGAGTGGGAAGAAGTGATAGGCAAGCATATGCATATATCACATATAAACGAGATAAGTTGTTATCAGAAGTGGCAGATAAGAGATTAAAAGCGATAAAAGAATTTACAGAATTTGGTTCAGGATTTAAAATTGCGATGCGTGATTTGGAAATCAGAGGTGCAGGAAGTTTACTTGGTGAAATTCAATCAGGACATTTAGAACAAGTAGGATATGATACCTATTGTAACTTGTTAGATGAAGTTATCAAAGAAATGAAAGGAATTGAAGTAAAACCAGAAGTAGATATCCAAATAGATTTAAATGTTACCAGCTATATTCCAGATGACTATATCTCAGATGCAAATCAAAAAATTGAAATCTATCAAGATATTGCTTTATGTAAAAATGAAGAAGATATCCAAAACATTATTGATGAAATTATTGATAGATTTGGTAATATGCCAGCAGAATTGGAAAACTTAATTGATATTGCAAGAATTAAATATTTAGCAAAAGCATTAAACATATCAAAAATTGCAAGCAAGAAAACAGCTGTTGTTTTTACATTTGAAGAAAGTCAATTCACATATGATGTAGCACAACTTGTAAAGGAATATGGAAACAGGTTAAAATTTTCAGCAGGTATTAAACCAATGATTACACTAGAGATTGGTACAGATAATGAAATGAAAATTTTAAATGATGTAACAGAATTTTTGAAAATATTAACGAAATATAAAAAAGAAGAGGACAGAGAAATGATTGACAATACGAATAAAGGATTATAGAATAAAAATGCAAAAACAATGATGATGAAAATAATTAAATAGAAAGAGGGAAGGTTATGGAAAAATCAAAAGTATATTTTACAGATTTTAGAGCAAAACCAGGATATAATTTGTTACAAAAATTAGAAAAATTAATGAAAAAAGCAGGAATTGAAAATATCGATTTCAAGAATAAATATGTAGCAATTAAAATTCATTTTGGAGAACCAGGAAACCTAGCATATTTAAGACCAAATTATGCAAAAGTGGTTGCAGATGTTGTAAAAGAGTTGGGCGGAAAGCCATTTTTAACAGACTGTAATACTTTATATGTTGGCGGAAGAAAAAATGCTATTGACCATTTAGATGCAGCATATGTGAATGGATTTAGTCCATTTTCAACAGGATGTCATGTGATAATTGCAGATGGACTAAAAGGAACAGATGAAGCCTATGTAGATATTGATGGAGAATATGTGAAAACTGCAAAAATTGGAAGAGCTATTATGGATGCAGACATTGTCATATCTTTGAATCATTTCAAAGGACATGAAGGAACTGGATTTGGAGGGGCCATCAAAAATATTGGAATGGGTTGTGGTTCAAGAGCTGGAAAAATGGAAATGCATAGTAGTGGAAAACCAGAAGTCATTTTAGAAAAATGTAAAAAATGTAAACAATGTATAAAAATTTGTGCACATGGAGCGATTTCATATGATGCAGAAGGAAAAGCTGTGATAGATCATGATAAATGTGTTGGTTGTGGTAGATGTATTGGAATTTGTAATTTTGATGCTATTAAATCACCAAATGATGAATCAGCAGATATTTTAAATAAAAAGATGGCAGAATATGCACTAGCTGTTGTAAAAGATAGACCACAATTTCATATTAGTTTGATTTGTGATGTTTCACCAAATTGTGATTGTCATGCAGAAAATGATGCACCAATTGTTCCAAACATCGGAATGTTAGCTTCATTTGACATGGTTGCTTTAGATAAAGCTTGTGCAGATTTAGTGAACAAACAAGAGGTATTCCAAAATAGTGCATTAGGTGAAAACATTAAGAAAAAAGTAGAAGGACATGATCATTTCCATATTAATCATCCTGATACCAATTGGGAAAGTCAAATTGAGCATGGAGAAAAAATTGGATTGGGAACTTCAGAATATGAATTAATAGAAATGAAATAGAAATATAATAAAATTTATAAAAATGGAAATTATATTTATTAAAGAGCGAAAAATACACATTTCCTTGATTTTACCGTATAGGGTGTGTTATAAAACTGGAGGCATTTATGCAAGTAATATCAAGTAAAGATAATGAATTTATCAAACACATAAAAAAATTAAAAGATAAAAAATATAGGGACTTGAACAGTGAATATATCATTGAAGGTATCAAAATTATAGAAGAAGCTATCAATGAAAAAGCAAATATTAAACAAGTCGTTATTTGTGATGATTGTGAAAAGACATCTAATATTCCAAAAGACCTTATGTATGAAATTGCCAAACAAGAATGTGTGTATGTGACAAGCAAGCTATTTGAAAGTTTAACAGATGTTACAAATCCACAAGGAATATTAGCCATTGTAGAAAAAAACGCAATGAAATCAGCAGTTGCAGGTAGCGAAGAAATTGATTATAATCAAGACATTATAGTTGCTTTGGATGATATTCAAGACCCAGGAAATTTAGGAACCATTTTAAGAACAGTAGATAGTATAGGAATCAATCAAATTTTAGTATCAAAAGGAACAGCAGACAGCTATAATCCTAAAGTTGTGCGTTCAACAATGGGAGCTATATTTAGAGTCAAAATCATAGAATGTGAAGATTTAGAAAAGACGCTAAAAGAAATCAAAAAGCATAAATTCGAAATTGTAGTAACATCATTACAAACAAAAAATAGCATATATGATATTGATTACAAGAAAAAAGTAATTGTCATTGGGAATGAAGCTAATGGAGTAGAAGAAAAGATACAAAAATTAGCAGATAAAAAAGTAAAAATACCAATGTTAGGAAAAACAGAAAGCCTAAATGCTTCAGTGGCAACAGGAATTATATTATATGAATATGTAAGACAAAAAATAAAACGATAGGGACGTGCCAAATCGTTCAATTTCTGAACAAAAGGGACAGACCTAAAGAAAGAATAGAAATTAGTTAAAGAATTGCATGTCTAAAATGAAATGTGACATGTTTTTTGGAGTATCTAAAAAACATAAAAGGAGTAATGAAAATGAAATTACATGTTGTATTAGTAGAACCAGAAATACCTCAAAATACAGGAAATATTGCAAGAACTTGTGCAGCCATTGGTGCCAAATTGCATTTGGTATATCCATTGGGATTTAGCATCTCAGAAAAAGCTGTAAAAAGAGCAGGATTAGATTATTGGGATAAATTAGATATAGAAGAACATATATCTTTTAAAGAATTTTTAAATACATATAAACCAGAAGAACATAATATGTTTTTTGTAACAACAAAGGGAAAACATGTGTATTCAGAACCAAATTTTAAAGAAATGGAAGAAATTTTTGTATTATTTGGAAAAGAGACAAAAGGGTTACCAGAAGATATTCTACAAAAATATATAGATAAAACAATCAGGATTCCAATGAGACCAACTTTAAGATCATTAAATTTATCAAATTCTGTTTCCATTGTTGTGTATGATATTTGCAGACAGAAAGAGTTTGAGGGATTAGAAGAAATTAGCAGTTATTTTGATTAAAAAAACTTCTAGAGAACAATATAACTCAAAGCTATTTTTATAAAAAAGGTTGAAAAATTTTTTAATACACTATATAATAAGCTAAAACACATAAGATGAAGGAGAAAACAAATGAATACATTTCGATTTGTACCAGAAGGTTGGAATGAAGAAGTTGAAAATTTAAGTTTACAAAAGATACAAAAATATAAAGAAGAAAATAAGATTGTGCAAGGAATTGTAAAAAGTTGTGATGAAAAATATAATTTACATATTCAATTAGGAAATGAAATAGAAGGAATTATTCCAAGATGTGAAGTAGAAGATATAGGGGAAGGATTACCAGACGAAAGATTGTGCACGGGAAAAGTACATAAATATGTGCAATTTAGAATAGAAAATATTGAAAATGATAATAAAGTTGTATTATCTAGAAAAAGTGTGCAAAAGGAAGCTTTACAATATATAAAAAATACAATGCAGGTTGAAGAGCAAGTTACAGGAATTGTAAAAAACATTAGACCTTATGGAGCATTTATAGAAATTGGTGGAGGTGTTGTTGGATTAGCACATATAGAAGATTTGTCTGTTGCTAGGATAAAAACACCATATGAAAGATTAAAAATTGGACAAAAAGTAAAAGTTGTGGTAAAATCTATAGATAGGTATACTGGAAAAATCAATTTGTCATATAAAGAGACCTTAGGAACTTGGGAAGAAAATGCCAAAAAGTTTTCTACAGGCATGAAGGTAGAAGGAATTATTAGAGAAACAGAGAAAAATAAAAATGGTATTTTTATAGAATTAACACCAAACTTAGTAGGAATGGCAGAATATAGTGAAGGGTATGAATATGGCCAAAAGGTAAATGTGTATATCAAGAAAATAGATAAGGAAAAGAAAAAAGTTAAATTATTAATTGAACAATAATGTAATTTATTATAAAAAATATAGATAATTCTAAATTTATAAGGGGGAAAACAAAAATGGTAGAAGATAATGAAATCAAGGCACAAGTATCTCCATTTGCTATCAGAGAAGGTGAAATTAAAACTTTTGATGGAAAAGATGGGTATGTGTCAATGAATCAAATCGTACATAAGATTAATATTGGACATATTAATGAAATCCATTTTGCAATTTTAGACTTAGTAAATGAATTTGAATTTATTACATCAAGACAGTTATATCAAATGTTAGAAATCAAAGGAATTGATCCTAAGTCACAAGACAAATTAAATAACAAATTAGATCAATTAGTAAAATCTAAGATTTTAACAAGATATTACTTTACTTCTGATGAGGGTAAAGGAATTTATAGAATTTACTGTTTGGAAAAGATGGGAAAATATTTATTAAATTCTAAAGAAATTGATTGTAAATGGCAACCATCTGATAACACAAAACCAGTACCAATGATTAAGAAGAGATTAGCTGGAAACCAAACATTAATTGCTTATTTAAGAAAAGTAAAAGCATTTGATAGCTATATTGTAAAACCAGCAATTACTGCAAAAATATCAGGAAAATTATTTAAGGCAAGTGGTGGAGCTGTTAAACTTACGAAAAATGGAAAATCAATTCAATTTGTTTTTGAAGTTATCAGAAGAGAACCTGACTGGGAGAAAAAATTAGTAGAAAGAATGAGATTATATAAAGAATTCTATGAAAACTACGTTCCAGGTGACTCAGGATTTGCAGCAATGCCACAGTTGATATTAATCTGCGAAGATGAAAAACATATGGCAGAAACATTTAAAGAAATTGTGACAAATAAATTGGAAATTCCACAAATCAAATTATATTTTACAACTGATTTAAGACAAAATAAAGAAACACTAGAAGATACATTAGTAGACTTCAAATTAGTAGATGGAAAATATAAAATGGAAAATGTAGAATTAAAATTATTAGGAATGTAAGAAAAGTTGCCAAAGGGGACGTGCCTTTTTGGCAACTTTTTTAAAATAATTTTATTATATATAATATAACAAAAAAGTTGCCAAAAAGGCACGTCCCCTTTGGCAACTTTTCTTAGCTAATTCCTAAAATTGCTTTTGCACGTTTTACATCATCACTAGTAGCATCTTTTATATCTTCTAAATCATATTTTAAACCTAATTTTGTCCATTTGTATTTACCAATACTGTGATATGGTAAAATTTCTATTTTTTCAACTGTGTTTAAGGTAGAAATAAAATCTTTTAGTTTTCGTAGATCTTTTTCATCATCTGTAAGCCCTGGAACCAATACTTGCCTAATCCAAATAGGAATATTATTTTCACTTAAATATTTAGCAAATGCTAATTCTAGTTTATTATCAAATCCCACTAAATCTTTGCATTTTTCGCTATCAATATGTTTAACATCTAATAGAACTAAATCTGTTAAGGTTAATAATTGTTTAATATCATCTGTTAAGGCTACCATTCCAGAGGTGTCAATACAAGTATGAATTTTTTTCTTTTTTAATTTTGTAAATAATTCGATTAAAAATTTTACTTGCAATAAAGGTTCTCCGCCTGAGACAGTAACACCACCATTTGGAGTAATATAATTTTTATATTTTAAAATCGTTTTATAAATATCATCAACAGATTGATATTTTCCTTCTTTCATATCCCAAGTATCACGATTGTGACAATATTTACATTGTAAATGGCATCCTTGGAGAAATAAAACAAAACGGATTCCTGGACCATCAACAGCACCAAAGGTTTCTATTGAATGTACTTTTGCATAATATCTTAAATCTTTTTCTTCTTCCATAAGCCTTCCTCTTTCTATTTGTAGTACATAATTACTTTATAAAAGGGATTTTAAGAAAAATCTTGAAATCCCTTTATCAATTTAACTAAATTTTTTCATGAATAGTTCTATTAATAACATCTAATTGTTGTTCTCTTGTTAATTTTGTGAAGTTTACAGCATATCCAGATACTCTAATGGTTAATTGAGGATAATTTTCTGGATGTTCCATAGCATCAATTAATAAGCTTCTGTCGAAAACATTTACATTGATATGATGTCCTGTTTGTTTGAAATATCCATCTAACATATTAACTAAGTTTGTAATTCTTGTATCTTCATCTTTTCCTAATGTTTTAGGTGTAATTGAGAATGTATATGAAATTCCATCTTCTGCAAAATCAAATGGTAATTTTGCAATAGAATTCATAACAGCTAAAGCACCATTTGTATCTCTTCCATGTAATGGATTTGCACCAGGTCCGAATGGAGCACCCATTCTTCTTCCATCAGGTGTATTTCCTGTAGCTTTTCCATAAACGACATTTGATGTGATTGTAAGAATAGATAAAGTATGTTTAGAGTTTCTATAAGTTGGATATCTTTTTAATTTATTCATAAATGTTTTAACAATATCAACTGCGATACTATCTACTCTTTCATCATCATTACCAAATTTAGGGAAATCTCCTTCTACTTCATAATCAGTAGCTAGTCCAGTTTCATCTCTGATAACTTTTACTTTTGCATATTTGATTGCAGAAAGTGAATCAGCAACAACAGATAAACCAGCGATACCACAAGCCATTGTTCTGATAATATCTTTATCATGAAGAGCCATTTCAATTGCTTCATAACAATATTTGTCATGCATATAATGGATACCATTTAATGCTTTGATGTAGATTTTTGCTACATAGTCCATCATTTGGTTGAATTTTTCCATAACTTCATCATAATCTAAATATTCAGAAGTAATTGGAGCAAATTTTGGTGTGATTTGTTTTCCAGACATTTCGTCTCTACCACCATTGATAGCATATAATAAAGTTTTTGCTAAGTTTGCTCTTGCACCGAAGAATTGCATTTGTTTACCAATTTTCATTGGAGAAACACAACAAGCAATTCCATAGTCATCTCCTAATGTGATTCTCATTAAATCATCACTTTCATATTGGATAGAAGATGTTTTGATAGATAAATCTGTTGTATATCTTTTAAATCCATCTGGTAAATTTACAGACCATAAAACAGTTAAGTTTGGTTCTGGAGCTGGTCCTAAGTTTTCTAGTGTATGAAGAATTCTAAAAGAATTTTTTGTAACTAATGTTCTTCCATCAATTCCCATACCACCAATACTTTCTGTTACCCATACAGGGTCACCACTGAATAATTCGTTATATTCAGGCGTTCTTAAGAAACGAACCAATCTTAATTTCATAACAAAATGGTCCATGATTTCTTGAACTTCTTCTTCTGTGATAGATCCATTTTCTAAATCTCTTTCAAAATAGATATCTAAGAAAGTAGAAGTTCTACCAAGACTCATAGCGGCACCATCTTGAGATTTTACAGCACCTAAATATCCAAAATATAACCATTGAACAGCTTCTTTACTGTTATTTGCAGGTCTAGAAATATCAAAACCATATTTTGAAGCCATAGATTTTAAGTCATTTAAAGCTTTAATTTGTTCACTAATTTCTTCTCTTTCACGAATCACTTCTTCACTTAAACAATCAACATTTAATATGTCTAAATCTTTTTTCTTTTCTTCAATTAATACATCAACACCATAAAGAGCAACTCTTCTATAATCACCGATAATTCTTCCTCTACCATATCCATCTGGTAATCCAGTAAGTAGGTGAGCACTTCTAGCAGCTCTAATATCTGGTGTGTATACACTAAATACACCATCATTATGTGTTTTTCTATATTTGTGGAAAATTTCTTCAACTTCGTCATCCACTTTTTTATCATAAGCTTCGCAAGCTTTTTCTACAATACGAATTCCTCCATAAGGCATAATTGCTCTTTTTAATGGAGCATCAGTTTGAAGTCCTACGATTTCTTCTAAGTCTTTATCAATATATCCAGCTTCATGACTGTTTACACTTGAAATTGTTTTGGTGTCTATATCTAGTACACCACCTTTAGAAGCTTTCTCTTTTTTGTAAAGTTCTAACACTTCGTCCCACAATTTTTTTGTTTTTTCTGTAGGTCCAGCCAAAAATGTTGAATCTCCTTCATAAGGTGTATAGTTTCTTTGAATGAAATCTCTTACATTGATTTCGTTTTGCCAATCACCTTTTTCAAATCCTTCCCATTGTTCAAATTTCATAATATTAAAAACCCTCCTTAATTAAGAATAAAATGAAATATAATTAATAATCATTATAAATAAATTCATTTCATTTTCCTTTTTCTTATTATTATCATTTTGACCACATAATATAATACCATATCTGCGAAATATAATCAATCTAAAATGAAAATAATTTAATAAACTTGTAAAATTATGTCGAAATAAGGAAAAATGTTATGGCATAATTTGTATCAAATTTAAACAGTATATCTTTTGTGTGAAAGATAATAGATATATTCTATTATTAATTACATTTGCAAACTAATCATATGAATAAAATCAAAAAAAATCTGTTGTAAATGCAACAAAAAACCAATATTTTTAAAATATTGGTTTTAGTACAAAGTTATTCAGATTCTGCAATGATTTTTGCAATTTTATAGATTAATCTTTGCTTATGTGCTGGGCAACTACTTAATAGATCAGAAAATTCTTTAGATAAGTAATTTTCTGAATCACTAGAAGTACCACTTAAAATATAGCCTTCTGAAACATCTAGCAAATTACAAATTTGTGTTAATCTTTTTAAATTAATATGAGAATTACCTCTTTCAACTCTACTTAAGAATGCAACAGAAACATCTATTTTTTCAGATAATTCTTCTTGTGTATAGTTTTTAGCAAGTCTCGCTTGTTTGATTCTTTGACCAATAATATTATAATCTAATGCCATATATATCACCTTCCTAATCTTTTAATTACAAAACAAAGACAAAGTATATGTTTACCATATAGTCTACGAGAATACTATATAATAATAAATGGAAAAAGTCAAGGATTTTATGCTAAAAGCTAAAAAGAGAAATCAGTTATTGAAGATATATGTAATTTTAAGAAAAAATAAGAAATAAAGAGATTTTAAAAGAAAAAATACTCATAGATAAGAAAGAAAATTAAAAATTCTGAATAATTTTGTTTTTTTATCTAAGATTATGTATACGAAGTTTGAAAAAAGGCAGAATATATAGTATAATATAGTCTAGTCGCGTAAAAAACATAAAGGAGAGTGGATTTTATTTTAAAAAAGAAACTAAAATTTTACACAAAAGAGTTTCTAAAATTTTTTAACATTACAATTATAGCTTTGGGTATTATAATCGCGATTATCTTGATAAAATATAGACCAATGTATAAAGTAAGTATTTCTGGTGAAGAGCTTGGATATGTAGAAGATAAACAAGCACTAGAGGAAACATTGAAAGAAGAAATCACAGAAAGTTCTGATAAAACAATAGAAGATATTAGCTTAAATGAACAACCAGAATATGAGTTAAAATTAGTTAGTAGAACAGAAAATACAGAGGAGAAAGAGGTAGTACAAGAATTAAAAGAAGAAGTTACTGTCACTTATAAATACTATGAAATAGCAGTACAAGAAACTGTTGTTGACAAAGTAAATACAAGTGAAGAAGCAGAAGAATTGGTAAATGAAATAAAAGAAGAAAATAATAGTGAAGAAATTAATTTAAGTATTGTAGAAAAATATACACAAAATGAAGAAGAGGCAGATACATCAGATTTAGAAGTGGCAAAAGCAAATGTTCAAGAAACAGTACAAACTGCGATAGAAGAAATTGAACAACAAAAAGAAGAAGAAGAAAGATGGAATGCATTGCCAAGTATTAATGGGATTAAATTAGCCGTAACACCAATTGAAGGCAGAATTACTTCTAGATATGGGGTAAGCAGTCGTATTAGAAAATCAACACATACAGGTTTAGACATCTCAGCAGTAACTGGTACAGATATAAAAGTAATAGCAGATGGGACTGTCATTAGTGCAGGATATAGTGGATCTTATGGATATCTAGTAAAAGTAGATCATGGAAATGGTGTAGAAACTTGGTATGCGCATACAAGTAAAATGTATGTAAAAAAAGGAGATACTGTAAAAGCAGGAGATGTCATAGCAGCAGTTGGTTCAACAGGAAATTCGACAGGACCTCATTTACATTTAGAAATTAGAGTGAATGGAGAACATGTTGACCCACAAGATTATTTATATAAGGACTAAAATACAAGCATGAAAGTGCTTGTATTTTTGCCTATTGACTAATATATAGTAATTAAGATAAAATATGGGTAGGTAAAATTTGTAAGAGGTAAACAAATGAAATTTGAAGAATTGGTCAAAATACCACGACTTGGATTAAGTAGAAATTTTGAGAATATATTAAGTTTTTTAGATACAAAATTTGACTATAATAGAGAATTATTTCAAAATGATAGATTATATATAAATCAGACATATGTTAGACTTATTAAGCAAGTGATAAATTCAAATAATGATAAAGATAGATTAGTATTGTTATATTCTCTAAGAGGCTATTTTGGAGATACAGAAATTAGAGACCAAATACAAGAACTAGTATGTTCTTTTGAGGACAAAAGTTTAATTTCTCAAATGACACCATATTTAGAAAATCCTAAACAGATTGATAATATGATTAAAACAATTGAATCTTTTAGAAGAACGAAAACGGTAAATCAAGAGAAAATTGATGAAATTAAAAAAATAATTGTTCAAGGTGTACTAAGAGAAAAACAAGTATTTTTAAATAAAATAAAAAAAGAAGAAATAGAGCAAAACGATGAAAAGATAATGCAAAAATTATATGACTTTCGAGAGAACGGTTATGAGCAGTTATACCCACTGGACATTGTGAAGATAATTAAAGAATTTTCTAGTGATGATTTAAAATTAAAAGCAACTGAGAAATATTTTAAAGAAGTTTGTAAAAATACAAGAGATAAGAATAACGATATTTCATTATTTCAATTCTTAATGAGAAATGAATTATATGGAATAACAGAAATTATTGTTTCTATGGAAAAGGATGAAAATAAAAAACATTTGATGTTGCAATTAGACAATATATTTGAAATTTACAAAGACATATATGCTTGTGTTGGGCAAGATATTAGTAAAAATTCTTTGTTAGATGAATTTGCTAAAAGCATGAAATTTCATTGTGTTTTATCATTAGATAATCAAACCGAAGAAATTGAGAATATAAAACGAGAAGGAGAGTTAGATGCGTTTTTATCCTATTCAAGAAATTTTTATCAAGGTAAATTTTTAGGAAGAAGTACTTTAGCAGATATAATAGATGCAGTTTTAAAATTAGATTCAGATGAAGAAAAATATAAAGAATTGTCATCAGGAGATTTAAAGAAAGCAATCATTGCATATTCTCCATCAAAAAATGCACCTGATAAAGAAATTATGTACAGCAATGGATTTATGGCAGAAAACGATGTTATTTCCTCTATGAAATCTGATCAAATTAAGATAAAAGCATATGAAGAAGAGTTTAAAAAAATATATCAAATGTATACTTATAATGAACAGCCAGAAATAAAGAAAAAAATAGGAATAATTTTTAAAGCAGGTTCTTTAAATATTTTATCTACATTACATGATAAATCATTAATGATAGATAAAATGATTGAAGAAGGAATTTTAGAAAATTTTTTACAGTATGGTTATGTTGTTGAAAACAAAGGAAAAATCATAAAAGATAATTTAGATACAATATTAAACTATTATCAATTAGATAATATTCAAGACAAAAAAGACATGCTTTTCAGAATGAATGAAATCAACTCCAGAGTATATGAACAAATGGATTTTAGGCTATTAGAGGACAAGATATTACATACTTTTACGGAAGAAGAAATTAATTTAATTGTAAACATGAATAGAATAGATATAGATAAAATATGTAATTATAATGAGAAACAATTAGCTTTTATAAAAGGGATTATAAAAAATTTAGAAGAGAAGGATGATTTTAATACATATTTTTTTGAAATTCTTAAGCATTTTGATTCATACAAAGAATTAGCTGAAAATATTGGTGTAGAATCTTTAAGTGAAGAACAAAAAGAAAAATTAAAAGTAATCATACAATTTGAGAATGATTTTGATATAAAAACAATTGATGACATAGATCATTTTGAAAGTATGAAAAATAATGCATTACAAGAAATAATGAATGAAGAAGTTTCAGATAGTCGAATAATGGTTACTCCTGGAGTTACGAAAAGTAAAAAAATAAAAGAAAAAAAGAATGCTCTACTTTTAAAAATGTTTGGCTTAGATTATGATATGGCGGAAACAATTCTAATAGAATTTAGTGAAATGGCAGAAATTAATAGTAATTTACAACTTATGAAAAACATAATGTCACTAAATGATACATTTCCACAAGCCTTTGAAACAGATAAACTATTAAAAGAAATCTTTAATGATGAGAGAATTTCAAGAACAGAGCAACCGTTAATGGACAAAATTCAGCTAAGAAAAAAATATACTAAATTATATGAAGAAATGTATAATGATGTCTTATTTAAACCAGAAGATGGAGAGCTTATTACAGAAAAAGATGGTATACAATTTTATGATGCAGGAACAGATTTTTCGGTTTTATCAACATCTGTTGCAGCTTATGCTGATGGAAATGCGAGGATAGATTCACCACTGAGTACAAATGAAAAAGAAATGTGGAATCGAAAAGATTTATCCTCTAATCATTTTTGTGCTAGTTTTAGCAGGGATGATATGATTGGTATAATTCAAACAAATTTAGGAATATATTATGGCTTTAATAAAATAGAACCAAATTCGCTATTATATATGGCTACAGAAGATTCTCAAAGCAACACGAATAATGCTATTATTAGTACAATTTCAAGCATAAGAACTTTTAGAAATCCTAATAATATGATTGATAATACTGCACCAAATGAAAATTTGAGAACAGACTTTTATAATGAATTCGATATTAAAAGACAAGTAAATGGCGTAAAGCAAGAACCAGATTATATAATTGCTCTCAAAATTAATGGAGTAACCATAAATGAACAGCAAGCTATCAAAACGGCAAAAGATTGGGAAAAGAAAAAGCCAATTGTTGTAATAGATGTTGATAAGTGTTTCGAAAAAAGTATGCAAAAACTTAATGAAATAATTTTAGAATATGAACAAAATCCTAATAATGAAAATTTAGAAAAAGTATGGAAATCATTTCATAAGACTTCTATTACATATCATATGTTTAATAAAAATGATTTTATAGCAAAGGTTAATTTACCTAAAGATTTGAGAGATAATATTGAAAATGATGAAATCAAAATAGGATATTACTTTCTAAAGGATAGAAATATGTTTAAACATGATAAAACACTATCAGAAGAAGAAATCCGTGAAAATATTAAAAGATTAATGAATGAGAGATATAATTCCATGCAAGAAGAAAAAAGAGGCGAAGCAAATAACAATTTAACATTACAAGAAATTGGAGTTGCAACTTTAAGTGAGTTCAAAGAAAATCCTAGTAGAGAAATTAGTATTTCTCAAAATATTATACATGAGATAAATCAAATGAGAGATAATAATATTACTACAAGATAAAATATAGAGGGGTAAAATTATGGTAATAGAAAACTGCTCAAATACATATACAGAAGTTTTAGAAGCGTTAAACTGCTTAAATAAGGAAGATTTTAATAAAATTCCAAAAGAATATATTATGTATTTAAAGGAGCATGCAAATAAACAATATATATTTAAATATGATAAAACGAAAAAATTGGAAGAACAGAATTTAACAAGGGATGCAAAATTAATTTTATTTTTCTTTTTTGAAGAATTTGGAGCAACGAAAGAACAAAAAGAAAAAATAGATAGGTTTAAGCAAAATATTTTAAAAAAGGAAGAATTAGAAAAGCAAGAAAAATATAACTACAATAATTTATTCAAAAAAGGCAATATACAAAATAAACAGTTAAATAACCATGAAATAAACAATAAAATATATTCTAAAAAAAACTGTTTGATAGTTGCCAATAAAATAAATATTTTTCATAAAATTTTAAATTATATAAAAAAATTTTTAAAACGAAAACCATAGAGTAGATAAGAATACAAGATATTTCTAATACTATTTATATAAGGACTAAAATACAAGCATGAAAGTGCTTGTTTTTTTTTTGTTAGTAGCAATTGAAAGATTTTGTCAAAAAAACTGAAAAATATCTTATATATATTATTGACATTTTATTCCTATCATATATAATGGATTTGTTGAAATCTTTTATAATTGTAGTAATAGAAGGTTTTATAAAACACAGGGCAAATCTTTATTGCTCAAAAGGAGGTTATTTATGAGTGATAACGTAAATGAAGAACAAGAAATTAAACAAATGATTGATGAATTAGTACAAAAGGCAAAAGTAGCATCTCAAGAATATTTGAAATTAGACCAAGAAACAGTAAATAACATTACAAAAGCAATGGCAATGGCAGGTCTTGAAAATCATATGAGATTAGCAAAAATGGCAGTTGAAGAAACTGGAAGAGGAATATATGAAGATAAAATTACAAAGAATATGTTTGCAACAGAATATATATATCATAGTATCAAATATGAAAAAACAGTAGGTATTATAGATGAAAATGTAGAAGATGATTATGTGGAGATTGCAGAACCAATCGGAATTATAGCAGGAGTTACACCTGTTACAAACCCAACATCAACAACCATGTTTAAATCTATCATATCAGCAAAAACGAGAAATGTTATCATATTTGGTTTCCATCCATCTGCACAAAAATGTAGTGTAGAAGCAGCTAGAATCTTAAGAGATGCGGCTGTAAAAGCAGGTGCACCAGAAAATTGTATTTTATGGATTGAAAAACCAAGTATTACAGCGACAAGATTATTAATGAATCATCCAGATGTCAATTTAATTTTAGCAACAGGTGGGACAGGCATGGTTAAATCTGCTTATTCTTGTGGAAAACCAGCATTAGGTGTAGGACCTGGAAATGTTCCATGCTATATTGATAAAACAGCAAAATTAGAAACATCAGTAAATGATTTAGTTATGTCAAAAGCATTTGACAATGGTATGATTTGTGCATCAGAACAAGCTGTTATTATTGATAAAGAAATTCAAAAAAGATTTGAAGAATTAATGAAAAAAGCAGGTTGCTATTTTGTAAATAAAGAAGAAAAAGAAAAATTAGCAAATAGTATGTTTGAAAAACTAGAAAATGGAGATTATAAATTAAAATCACATGTACCAGGACAATATCCTCATACGATTGCAAAAGAGGCTGGATTTGAAATTCCAGAAGATACTAAAGTAATTGTTGTTCCTGAAACAGGTGTAGGAAAAGATTATCCATTCTCAAAAGAAAAATTAAGTCCAGTACTAACATACTATGTTGTAAAAGATGAAAATGAAGGAATACCACTAGCAGAAAAATTACTAGAATTTGGTGGACTAGGACATTCAGCCGTTATTCATTCTGAAAACAAAGATACTGTTTTAAGATTTTCAGAGACAATGAAAGCAGGAAGAATTATTGTAAACTCTCCATCAACACATGGAGCAATTGGTGATATATATAACACCAATATGCCATCATTAACATTAGGTTGTGGTTCATTTGGTGGAAATTCAACAACAGCTAATGTATCATCAGTAAACTTGATTAATGTAAAAAGAGTTGCAAATAGGAGGGTTAATATGCAATGGTTTAAAGTTCCAGAAAAAATATATTTTGAAGCAGGTTCAATTGCTTATTTAGAGAAAATGCCAAATATTGAAAGAGCATTTATTGTAACAGATCCAGGAATGGTGAAATTAGGATATGTAGATAAAATCTTATATCACCTAAGAAATAGACAACATTATGTGCATTCAGAAATCTTTAGTGAAGTAGAGTCAGATCCATCATTTGATACAATCATGAAAGGTGTTGAAGCAATGAAAAACTTCAAACCAGATGTCATTATTGCATTAGGTGGAGGAAGTCCAATTGATGCAGCAAAAGGAATGTGGCTATTCTATGAACATCCAGAAGCAGATCCAGAAGGATTAAAATTAAAATTCATGGATATTAGAAAACGTACTTATAAATTCCCTAAATTAGGTGAAAAGTGTCAAATGGTAGCGATTCCAACAACATCAGGTACAGGTTCAGAAGTAACATCATTTGCCGTTATCACAGATAAAGAGAAAAATAAAAAATATCCATTAGCAGATTATGAATTAACACCAGATGTAGCAATTGTAGACCCAGATTTAGTTATGAGTTTACCAAAATCTATTACAGCAGATACAGGTATGGATGTATTAACACATGCATTAGAAGCATATGTTTCAAATATGGCGTCAGATTATACAGATGGACTAGCTGAAAAAGCAGTAGAATTGGTATTCCAATACTTAGAACAAGCATATGATGATGGAACCAATAAATTGGCTCGTGAAAAAATGCATAATGCAAGTACAATTGCAGGTATGGCTTTTACAAATGCCTTTTTAGGAGTTAACCACTCAATGGCACATAAAATTGGTGCAGAATTCCATTTACCACATGGAAGAATTAATGCAATTTTATTACCATATGTGGTAAGATATAACGCTACAAAACCAACAAAATTTGTTTCATTCCCTAAATATGAATATTTTATAGCTGATAAAAAATATTCTGAAATAGCAAAAAAAGCAGGATTAAAAGCAAAAACAGTTGAAGAGGGAATTAGTAGCTTAATAGAAAAAATTAAAGAAATGAATGAACATATGAATATTCCAAAATCATTTAAAGATGCAGGAATTGATGAACAAGAATTTTTATCAAAAGTGGATATGTTAGCAGATAGAGCATTTGAAGACCAATGTACAACTGCTAACCCAAGAGTACCACTTGTATCTGAAATCAAACAAATCTTATTAGATAGTTATTATGGAAAGGATGTAAAGTAATAAAAAATGAAGTTAAAAAATATAGGTGAAAAAGTTCAAGGAAAATTACGAGAACTAACAGAAGGAAATAAAGAAAAAACACCAGAAGAAATATTGAAAGAGCAAGTTATTAAACCAACAAAAAGCGAAGAATTATCAGAAGAAGAACAAGCTGAAAAGCTTGTAACCGCATTACAAGAAAATCCAGAAATACAAAAGACTCTTGTGCAAGAGGCTGTAAAGTCTGATGAAATTTCACAAGCTGTTATTGATACATCTGCTCAAATAGCAGCGGAAAGTTCTGAAGTTCCTGATAACGTGACAGGAACGTTAGTAAAGCAAGCATCTGATGATGCAACAGTAGATATTCTGCAAAATGAGGGGATATCTTCTAGAGCAATTAGAATGGAGGTTATCAATTCATTAGAAGACGATGAGAAAAAAGAAGATGCAATTTGTAAGGAATTAGAAGAATTATATAAATCATTAAAGGACTTCCAATCACAACAAGATATCGTGCAGAGACTAAATGATTGTTTAGATAAAGTAGAAATGGAAAGAACAAGTAAAATTAATGAGGAATTATATAAAATAATAGCAAGAGCTTTTGCAATTCAGTATTGTGAATTTGATGGTTCTATCAGAATATCTCCGATGGAGGAAATTGTGCCAATTGATGAAATGATAAGGACGAAAATGCCACAGCGTATAGAAGAAGCGTATCAAGATAAGAAAATTGTTAAATCAAAATCCAAAGAAAAAAAGAAATCAAAGAACACTTCAATACAACGGAAAAAGGAAACCATTTAATTTGGAAAGTGTTACACAATTCTTTTTAAATCGAATGGCCAAAAAAGTAGTAGGATATGCCAAAAAAGAAAATAGAAGTGCTAGTGTTTTCATGAAAAACTTAGGGCAATTAACAGATAAAGAAGAGAGTTATCTAGAAAATGAATTTACAAATATGGGTATAGAAACCAAAGAAGTAGAAAATATCATGAGAATTGCCAAAGGAGAAATAGAAGAAAGTCAAGAATATATTCCTGGTTCAGAACTGAATCAAGGAAACACAGCAAAGTTAGAAGAGAATGCTGAATCCGAGAATATACAAGAAAGTAAACTTGTAGAAAAACAGGAAACACAATCTAAAGGAAGCCTTGATTTATCAACATTAGGAACAGAAGAAATGAAAGCTATTAGAGATTGCATAGAATCTGGATTTATAGAAAATTTAGGAAAAGTTCCATCTTCTATGAGAAAAAAATTGTTAGGGACTATCAATCATTCGTTAGAACAAAGGACAAGAAAAATAGTACAAACGGCAGAAAAATCAAAGATAGCAAAAGTAGAAGATACACCAAAAGTCAAAAAAGCAGAATGGGGAGATGACCCTAGATAAAAGCCAATTTGGCTTTTATTTTTTTCTCTTTTTATGAGTTCATCAAAAAAACACAATTTAAATATGTTTTAGAAACAATTATGGGATAGTATATGCATATACTAAATAGGAAC